>NZ_RJTZ01000001.1:0-83809 GCF_024343515.1 Aquitalea sp. S1-19
ATCGGCCTGCTGACCCGTGACAGCGTGATGCTGACCGACAAGGATGATCAGCCGGCCCTGCGCGCCATCCATGTGTCCGATGTCTCGCTGGCCTCGCTGGAGCTGGGCCCGTATAGCCACTTCATGCAGAAAGAAATCCACGAGCAGCCCAAGGCGATTGCCGATACGCTGGAAAACCTGCTGGATAGCGGCTTTGTGCCCGAGCTGTTTGGCGCGCAGGCCGCCGACGTATTGAGCCGTGTGCGCGGAGTGAAGATTCTTGCCTGCGGCACCAGCTATTACGCCGGCCTGACCGCCAAATACTGGATAGAAGCCATGGCCGGCATCCAGTGCGATGTCGAGATCGCCAGTGAATACCGCTACCGTGCGGCCTGGGCCGACCCCGAGCATCTGGTGGTCACCATTTCTCAGTCGGGCGAGACGCTGGACACCATGGAAGCGCTGAAATACGCGCGCGAACTGGGCCACAAGTGGGCTCTGTCCATCTGCAATGTGCGTGAGAGCGCCATTCCGCGCGCCTCCGATCTGGTGTTCTACACCCGCGCCGGCGCCGAAATCGGTGTGGCTTCGACCAAGGCATTCACCACCCAGCTGGTGGCGCTGTTCACCCTCGCCGCGACCCTGGCCAAGCTGCGCGGCAAGCTGGGCGACGCGGACGAAGCGCGCCTGATCGACGAGCTGCGCCATCTGCCGGGCTCGGTACAACATGCGCTTAACCTCGAGCCACAGATCAAGGCCTGGGCCGAGCGTTTTGCCGCCAAGAATGATGCCCTGTTCCTCGGGCGCGGTCTGCACTACCCGATCGCACTGGAAGGCGCGCTTAAGCTGAAAGAAATCACCTATATCCACGCCGAAGCCTATCCGGCTGGCGAACTCAAGCATGGCCCGCTGGCGCTGGTGGATGAAAACATGCCGGTGGTGGTGATTGCACCTAACGACAGCCTGCTCGAGAAGGTCAAGTCGAACATGCAGGAAGTCTCGGCCCGTGGCGGCGAGCTGTTCGTATTTGCCGATCTGGACAGCCATTTCGAAGACAGCCCGGGCGTGCATGTGATCCGCACCCCGCGCCATTCCGGCGTATTGTCGCCCATCGTGCACACCATCCCGGTGCAGATGCTGTCTTACCATGTGGCCCTGGCGCGTGGTACCGACGTCGATAAACCGCGTAACCTGGCCAAGTCGGTCACCGTTGAGTAAGGCGTCAGTGTCATACTGATGGAAACGGGGCACCGGAGGGTGCCCCGTTTTATCTTGTGTCTGGCAGAAATACGGTTTCGTGTGGCAGATGTGCTTCACTGAAGGCATCGCAAATGCGATGGAGGATGATGATATGCACAGTCTGTTCTCTTGCCGCCTGACGGTGCTGGCACTGGCACTGGCTTTGGCCTGTGCCGGCGCACAGGCGCAGGTGTTCGATCTGCCGGAAAACGGCGACACCGTGGTGGGTGCGCCGCAAGCGGTGACGGTCGAGGCCGAGGGCAATACCTTGCTGGATCTGGCGCGCCACTACGGCACCGGTTTTATGGAAATGACCGAGGCCAATCCCGCTGTCGATATGTGGACGCCGGAGGCACATGCGCGGGTGGTCGTGCCCACGCAGTATGTGTTGCCGCCCAAGCCGTGGCAGGGGGTGGTGGTGAATATTCCGCAGCGGCGGCTGTTCTATTTTTTACCGCCGAAAAAGGGTCCGCCGCGTCAGGTGTATACCGTGCCGCTGGGTATTGCGCGCGAAGGCTGGTCGACCCCGCTGGGGGAGACGCGGCTGGTGGCCAAAATTCAGGATCCGGGCTGGACGCCGCCTGACAGCATCAAGGCTGAACATTTCGAGCGTGATGGTGAAGTCCTGCCCAATTATGTGCCGCCGGGCGAGGATAACCCGATGGGGATGCTGGCCTTTCAGACCGGTTTCAAGAGCATTTTCATTCACGGCACCAACAAACCATGGGGCTTGGGCACGCGCGCAAGTCACGGCTGTCTGCATCTGTATCCGGAGAATGCTGCCGAGCTGATGAAGCTGCTGCCGCGTGGTGTGGCTATCCGCATCATCAACCAGCCACTGATGGCCGGGGTGCTGGATGGCAAGCCGGTGCTGGTTTCTTACCCCGTGGTTGGCGAGTATGAGCAGGCTGTGCCAGATCGGGAGCAGGTGCAAGCGCTGCTGGATGCCTTGCCGGACAAGGAGGGCCGCGATGTGGACTGGCAGCGGGTCGATGCGGTGCTGGCCAAGCCGACTGTCTTGCCTCTGGCGGTCAGCCCTGGTGCCCCCACCTCTGGCGAGATTATCGAGAGTCTGCCGGTGCAAGCCTATACCGAGCCACCTTATGGCGAGGATGCCAACAAAGCCAGAGTGCCCTTACGCAAGCAGTGAGGTGCTTGCTGGGCAGAAAAAAGAGCCGCAGCGAGCGGCTCTTTATGGTTTGTGGCGCAGCTTTACTTGACCATGCCCTTCTGCATCATGCCGTTAAGCTGGGCGGCGGTCTGGTTGGCGGTTTGTTGTGCCTGCTGTGCCATTTGGGCGGCGGCTTGCGAGTTGGCATTGGCCTGATTGGCAGTAGATAGGGCCTGGTCAGCCGTCGATTGTGCCTTGGCCGCCATATTGCGGGCATCGGTGTCGGTCGTGGCACAGGCTGCGAGGGACAGTGTCAGCGCGACAAGGCTGAGGGTGGTTTTTACATTCATCGCACGATCTCCTGAAGGCTGGAGTCAGCCAATGTTGGCCGCAAGCAGATGCAAGCGTTGACCCCATAGAGAATAAGTAACAGCTATATGGCAAAAGGCAAGAATTGCCGGCGGCGGGCGTGAAAAAACCGCCCGGTGTCGGGCGGTTTGATGATGAAGGCTTGAAAATGATTACTTCAGCGGGTGGGTGGCCAGCCACTGGTTCATCAGCGCGATTTCCTTCTCTTGCGCTTCTATGACTTCCTGCGCCAGCTTGCGTACCACCGGGTCTTTGCCGTGCTTGAGTGCGACGCGGGCCATATCGATGGCACCCTGATGGTGGGGGATCATGCCGGCCATAAAGTCGCGGTCGGCATTGCCGCTGTACTGGATAGCCATGCCTTTCATCATCGCATCATGCGCCGTCATATAGTCGCGCGTAGACGGCGTGGCTGTGGCAGGTGTCACCGCCATCATATGGCCGGCGTGTGCGTCTGCCATCGGGCAGCCTGCAGGCATGGCTGGCATGGCGTGGCCGGGCATCATGTGGCCCTTGCCTGAGGCCATCGGGCAGACGGGTTTGGCAGCAGGAGCCGGTGCGGCAGCGAAGACTAGTGGGCTCAGGGTGGCGAGGGCGATCAGCAGCATTTTTTTCATGATGGTATTCCTTGAATATTAACGGTTGGCGTAGACGTAGGTCTTGCCCTGACGGTCGAAGGCGACGACCTGATAAGCCTGTTTGCTCGGGCCTTCCATGCCCGGGCTGCCCATGGGCATGCCCGGCACGGCGAGGCCGGCAATCTTGGGCTTGTCTTTCAGGACTTTTTTCACCAGATCTGCTGGTACATGGCCTTCAAATAGATAGCCGCCTATTTCTGCAGTATGGCAGGAGCGCAAGTTGGCCGGCACGCGACGTTCATCCTTGATTTTGGCCATGTTCTGCTCGATACGACTCGTTACTTCCAGGCCGTTTTGCTTCATATGGCCGGCCCAGGCATCACAGCAGCCGCAATAAGGATCCTTGAGCATGACGCCGGCGGGAGCCGCCAGCGCAGGCAGGGAAAGGACGGCCGCAAGCGCAGCCACAATAAAGTGTTGGTGTTTCACGGAAAGACTCCACGATAGATTTGAATAAGGTCAGCCGGATGGCTGTCGCGCTATTCAGGCCTGTCGTGGCGGGTGTTCGGGTGGGGCGGGTATGCAGGACTCGGGCGCTAGCGCCATCAGTTCATGCCAGGTTTCCCGGGGTGCAAGTAGTGGTGGTGTAGTCAGGATCACCGCGGGTGTGGCCGCATGCAACTGGCAGCACATCATGCTGTTATTGCCGGCCAGCGTGTCCTGCATGTCTTGATGGCAATCTGTCTGGCTTATTTCGCTGGCGCAGCAGTCGTCCTGCCCGATGGCGGGCATTGCCAGACTGGCCTGCAGTGGAATCAGCAGGCTGAACGTAAGCAGGACGAGGCGTAACAGACGCGCAAACATGAGTGTCTCAAGGAGTTTGTGCCTGCATGGTAACACTGCCGCTTGAATTGCGTCAGCCACGTGTGGCTTACGGGCGGCTTTACGCCAGTATTTCCACCGCATCATTCACGTTGATGAGGCCTTGTGTGCGGGCGACCAGATTCAAGCCGAACAGTACTTCGCCATCGATGCGGCGGCGCTTGCCCAATAAGCGCAGCGGTTCGCTGTCGCGGCTGCGCTGGCCGCTGTCCGGGTTAAGCGTGGTCAGCACGCAGCGTGCACACGGCTTGGCGACGTCGAAGACGACGGCGCCGATACGCAGCGTTTTCCACTGGTCTTCTGCCCAGGGCGCAAACCCGTCAACCACCAGATTGGGGCGGAAATGGCGCATGCTGACCGGGGTGGCAAGCTCGCTGTTCAGTGCAGCGAGCGAGGCCTGATTGGCCAGTAAATAGGGGTAGCCATCGGCAAACGAGACCGGATGCTCAAGCTGGCTGCGCATGCGCTTTGATTGCGCACCCAGCCACAGCAGGCGGCAGGGTTTGCCTAGCAGCGCGCTGAACCATGCATCCAGTGCCGCGTCGCCATGCCAGGCGCGGAATGCGTCACCCCATACCTCGGCTGCGACTGCTTCGGTGTAGCGGGTTTCGCAGGCAGCGATAGGCGGGCGACCCGGCGCACGGAACAGCATCATGCCCGGCCAGGGCTCGGCACTGACCGTCAGCAGCACGGGGTCGGTGCGCGCGCTGATAAAGCTTCCATCCGCTGTGGCCAGCAACCATTCGCGGTCGTGCAAAAAGCCGCTAAAGCCGGCAAACGCGCGCCCGGTCTCTATGCCGCGACAGGATTTGAGCGGGTGTATAAAGATTTGCGTGAGCGGCATGGCTTAAGCTCCGTGGCTGCGGGCGGGTCAGACCCAATCCCTTGCGGTAAGGAAATGACTGCTTAGCCGCTCTTCATCCGAACCGGCGGCCGGCGTGTAGCCGTATTCCCAGCGCACCAAGGGCGGCATCGACATCAGGATGGACTCGGTACGCCCGCCGCTTTGCAGACCGAACAGCGTGCCTCTATCCCACACCAGATTGAACTCCACATAGCGGCCGCGGCGGTAGAGCTGGAATTGGCGCTCGCGCTCGCCCCATGGCAGGCTCTTGCGGCGCTCGACAATCGGCAGATAGGCATCAAGATAGCCATTGCCTACCGCCTGCATCAGGGCAAAGCTTTGTGCAAAATCGGGTGTATTCAGATCGTCGAAGAACAGGCCGCCGATGCCGCGCGGTTCGCTTCTGTGCTTGAGATAGAAGTAGTCGTCACACCATGTCTTGTACTTCGGATAGGTTTCTGCGCCAAAGGGTGCGCACAGGTCGCGTGCCACGCTATGCCAGTGCACGCAGTCTTCGTCGAAACCGTAATAGGGGGTCAGGTCAAAGCCGCCACCAAACCACCAGACCGGCTCTTCACCTTCCTTTTCGGCAATGAAAAAACGCACATTGGCGTGACTGGTCGGCACATAGGGATTTTCCGGGTGGATCACCAGCGACACCCCCATGGCCTCGAAGCGCCGTCCGGCCAGTTCCGGACGATGGGCAGTCGCCGAGGCGGGCAGGTTGTCGCCGGAGACATGCGAAAAATTGACACCGGCCTGTTCGAACACTGCGCCGGCGCTCAGTACCCGGCTGCGGCCGCCGCCACCGGCTGGGCGCTGCCATGCGTCTTCGACAAAGCGTGCACGGCCGTCGGCGGCTTCCAGTGCGCTGCAGATGCGGTCTTGCAGGTCCAGCAGGAAGGTTTTGACCTGATCAATGTGGGGGTGGCTCATGGCGGGGATTCCGGAAATGCAGTTGGCCGATTGTAACAGCAGCGTGCGCATCGTTTGTATGCGAACCATGTATATGTTGATGGCAAATAAAGCGGAGTGTTGTTGGAATTTCAGGCGAGATTTTGTTATGAAAAAATGCATTTGATTTCATATTGATTATTACTTGTGGGTAGGACACAATTCGGTATACAAAATACAAAAACCCAAAAGAGTTTTTTCCTACCCATTCACCGCAAGGGATTGTTTCATGCAAGAAATCAAACAGTGGCTGACTTGGGGCGCGGTGGCGCTGGTGGGCGCCATCGCGTTTGCCATGCTGGCGCTCAGCCGCGGCGAACACGTCAACGCCGTCTGGCTGGTGCTGGCGGCGGTGTCGTGCTACAGCATTGCCTACCGCTTCTACAGCAAGTTCATTGCCGAAAAGGTGTTCGAGCTTGACGACAAACGGATGACGCCGGCCGAGCGCCATAACGACGGCCTCGACTATGTACCGACCAACAAATGGGTGCTGTTCGGCCACCATTTCGCGGCGATTGCCGGCGCAGGCCCCTTGGTCGGGCCGATTCTGGCGGCGCAGATGGGCTTTCTGCCCGGTACGATCTGGATTCTGATCGGCGTGATGATCGCAGGGGCGGTGCAGGACTTCCTGGTGCTGTTTATCTCGACCCGTCGTGACGGCCGTTCGCTGGGCGAGATGGCCAAGCAGGAACTGGGTACCGGCGCCGGCGTGATCGTGATGCTGGGCGCGCTGGGCGTGATGGTCATCATCCTGTCGGCACTGGCCTTGGTGGTGGTCAAGGCGCTGGCCGAGAGCCCATGGGGCGTGTTCTCCATTGCCGCAACCATTCCGATCGCGCTATTCATGGGCGTGTATATGCGTTATCTCCGTCCGGGCCGCATCGGCGAGATCTCGGTGATCGGTTTCGTGCTGATGATGCTGGCCATTGTCTATGGCGAAAACATCGCGCAAAGCCCGACCTGGGGCCCGCTGTTCACCCTGACCGGCGTGCAGTTGACCTGGGGTCTGATCGGCTACGGCTTTGTGGCATCGGTATTGCCGGTATGGCTGTTGCTGGCGCCGCGTGACTACCTGTCGACCTTCCTCAAGATTGGTGTGATCGCCGGTCTGGCCGTCGGCATCATCTTTGCCGCGCCCGAACTCAAGATGCCAGCCATCACCCGCTTTATCGACGGTTCCGGTCCGGTATTTTCCGGTGGTGTATTCCCCTTCCTGTTCATCACGATCGCTTGCGGCGCCATTTCCGGCTTCCATGCGCTGGTGTCGTCCGGCACGACACCCAAGCTGATCGAGCGTGAAAGCCATATTCGCATGATCGGCTACGGCTCGATGCTGATGGAGAGCTTCGTCGCCATCATGGCGCTGATCTGTGCCAGCGTGCTTGATCCGGGCGTCTACTTCGCGATGAATTCGCCAGCGGCAGTGATCGGTACCACGGTTCAGGAAGCTTCGGCGGTGATCAATGGCTGGGGCTTTATGATCACGCCGGAAATTCTGTCCCAGATCGCCAAGGATGTGGGTGAGCACTCCATCCTGTCGCGTGCCGGTGGCGCGCCGACCTTCGCTGTTGGCATGGCGCACATCATCAGTGAGATCTTCAATAGCCGCGCGATGATGGGCTTCTGGTACCACTTTGCCATCCTGTTCGAGGCGCTGTTCATCCTGACCGCAGTCGATGCCGGTACCCGCGCCTGCCGCTTCATGGTACAGGACACCGTTGGTGTCGTGATTCCTAGCGTAGCCAAGAGCAACTCCTGGGCCGGCAACTTGCTGGGCACTGCGGTGGCCGTGTCGGGCTGGGGCTTCTTCGTCTATCAGGGGGTGACCGATCCGCTGGGCGGCATCAACACGCTGTGGCCGCTGTTCGGTATCGGCAACCAGATGCTGGCATCGATGGCGCTGATTCTGGGTACCGTGGTCTTGTTCAAGATGAAGAAGCAGCGTTACGCGTGGGTCACCATCGTGCCGACCATCTGGCTGTACATCACGTCGATGACTGCCGGCTGGCAGAAGATTTTCCACGATAATCCGAAGATCGGTTTCCTGGCCCAGTCCGAGCGCTTCCAGAACGCGATTGCCGATGGCACGCTGCTGGCACCGGCCAAGAGCATCGCCGATATGGAACGCATCGTGTTCAACAACCAGATCAATGCCGGGCTGTGCGCATTCTTTATGCTGGTGGCGATGGTGATGCTGGTCGCGGCGGTGGTGAACATCCGCAAGGCGCTGGCGGCCGACAAGCCGACGGTACACGAAGCCGAACTCAAGCTGCGCACGGATACTGGCCATGCTTGACCTGAGCTTTTTGCTGCCAAGTGCGGCCAAGGGCGAGCCGCGTAGCGCAGATGATGCGGATCTGGCTTACCAGCGCTATCTGGACGAGCAGCGGCTGCGCTCGCCAGATGGCGTGGTGATGAGCCGTGACGATTTCGAGCGCTACAGCCTGGGGTCAGGCTGGCTGTCCGGGGTCAGGGATGCGGCGAAGAAGGTGGTGCAGACTTGCCGCCTGATGGTGGGGGTGCATGACTACGAGTACTACCTCGAGCATATGCGCAGTCGCCACCCCGATGCGCTGCCATTGAGTCGAGAGGACTTTTATCGCTACTGTCTGGATGCGCGCTTTCCCGGCGCGGGCAACGTTAACAAGTGCCCGTGCTGAAGGTAAACGGCAGCAATGGCAACAGCCCCGGTATTCCCGGGGCTGTTTTTTTATCGGTCAGAGCCAGGCCAGCAAGGCTGAGCTGATCAGCGCGCCGCCGACGATCAGCCAGGCAAACAGCAGCGCGGCCAGCGCCAGCGGTTTGACGCCGGCCTGGCGGATGGCCGAAATATGGGTGGTCAGCCCCAGTGCGGCCATGGCGGCGGCCAGCATAAGATTGTCGAATGACACAATCCAGGTCACCAGCGGATGGGAGAGCAGATCCAGCGAGTTAAAGCCGGCCACTACCAGAAACAGCACGGCGAACCATGGAATCTGCACCTTGCCGCGCCCCGGCCCGCTGCCGCGATGGCGTTTTGCCAGCCAGCTCGACAGAATCAGCAGAAAAGGCGCCAGCATCATCACCCGTATCATCTTGGTGATCACCGCACTGGTGGCGGCGTCTTCGCTCACTGCCTTGCCGGCGGCGACCACTTGTGCCACTTCGTGGATAGTGGCCCCGCTGAATACGCCGTAGGCGAACTCGTTATTGGCCAGATAACCGGCCTTGACCAGCGCATGCCAGGCGGCCGGATAGACAAACATCGCCAGCGTGCCGAATACCACCACGGTGGCCACCGCCACCGCCACCTTGTCGGCCTTGGCGCGCAGTACCGGTTCGGTTGCCAGCACCGCTGCTGCGCCGCAGATGGCACTGCCTGCCCCGATCAGTATGGTGCTTTCCTCATCCAGACCGAACACCTTGCGTCCCAGATACCAGGCCAGGAAGAAGGTCGAAGTGAGTACCAGCGCATCGATCAGGATGCCGGCCAGACCGACGCCGGCAATGTCCTGAAAGGTCAGGCGAAAGCCGAACAGAATAATGCCAAGGCGCAGCAGCTTGGCTTTGGAAAAATTGATGCCTTCGTGGCAGGGGGCGGCAAACAGCGGGTAGACCGTATTGCCTATGATCATGCCGCCGGCGATGGCAATGGTCAGCGCCGAAAAGCCGAACTCGCGCATGATGGCCAGCTCGGCTGCCCAGATGGACGCGAAGGCCAGCAGTAATGAGAGCGCAAGGCCGGGAATTAAGGATTTGAGTGGTGGCATGGTGGTGTCTTCTTTCCGTCTCGGAGCGGGAGTCTTGTCGTTAAGACTATAGAAGCCGGTGGCAGGGTATGCTCACCGGCTTATGCTCGGATAGAAGCCATGCCGCAGTCGTTGCTTACAGCGTAATCGCCGCCAGACTGGCCGTACCGATGATGGCCCACAAAATCAGCCCCAGCGCCATCGGACGTATGCCGACGGTACGCAGCACATCACGCGACAAGGCGGCACCGATCAGGAACAGGGTGAGCACCAGGGCTTTTTTCGACAGCCAGACTACGCTGCTTGTCAGTACGGCCGGAATGCTCAGATAGGTGTTGGCAATCATCGCCAGGATAAAGAAGAAGATAAACCACGGAATCTGGATCTTGGCGCTTTTGTCGCGGAACACCAGGGTGGTGACAAAGGCCAGCGGAATGATCCATAGCGCACGGGTCAGCTTGACCGTGGTGGCGATCTTCAGCGCTTCCTCGCTATAGGCCGCACCGGCACCCACCACCGAGCTGGTGTCGTGAATTGCCATGGCCGCCCAGATGCCGAACTGCTGGTCGCTCAAACCGAAATAATGACCCAGCGGCGGGAAGATAAACAGCGCGATGGCGTTGAGCACGAAGATGGTCGCCAAGGCCACCGAGATCTCGCTTTCGCTGGACTTGGTCAGCGGCGACACGGCGGCAATGGCGCTGCCGCCGCAGATGGCGGTGCCGGCAGCGATCAGGTAGGCGGTGCCGTCGGACAGCTTGAGGCGGCGGCCGATAAACCAGCCCAGCAGCATGATCAGGCTGACCGACACGATGGTAAACAGCATGCCTTCGCGCCCGGAGGCCAGCGACTCATGCAGGTTCATGCCGAAACCCAGTCCAATGACCGAGTACTGCAGCAATTGCTTGGACAGTTGCTTGGTCAGGCCGGGCAGAGGGTTGCCCAGCGTCAGGGCAAACACCAGGCCGGCAAACAGACTGATGGCCGGACTGGTCAGCAGGCATAGCAGGGCAGCGACGGCAAAGAGCACGGTCTTGGTCTGGCAGGTCAAACGGGGAAGAGTAGCCATTTTGTTTTTCTTGATCTGCATGCGGATGTAGCCGCAGATAGACTTGTTTTAAAGATAGCGAACAATACCTTCCATTTGCTTAGAGGAAAAACAGATAATATTAATAGTATTGATTCGTAAAACTGATTGATTAGGCCTTCGTGATGGTGAAGGGGAGATAGATGCACATTACCCTGCGTGAAATGGAAGTGTTTGCCGCCATCGCGACAGAAGGCAGCGTGACGCGTGCGGCGGCGGGGGTGGCTTTGACCCAGTCGGCGGCCAGTCAGGCGCTGGACAAGCTGGAGGCCAGTCTGGGTCTGCGCCTGTTTGACCGGGTGGGGCGGCGTCTGGTGCTGAACGAGCATGGGCGCGTGTTGTTGCCGCGTGCCCGTGCCTTGCTGGATAGCGCACATGATGTGGAGACGCTGTTTTTGAGCGATGCCGGCTGGCTCAAGCTGGGCGCCAGTACCACCATTGCCAACTATCTGATGCCGGCGCATCTGGCCGCTTTCCGGCGCGATTACCCTGCCGTGCAACTGGAAATGAAGGTCGCCAATACCCGCGATATTATCGCGGCAGTGCTTGGCTTTGAGGTCGATTGCGCTTTTGTCGAAGGGCCGTGCCATCATCCGGAACTGCTGGTTCTGCCCTGGCGCGAAGATGAACTGGTAGTTTTTGCATCCCCCGCCCATGCGCTGGCCGGGCGCAGCCTGACGCCGGCCGAGTTGGCCGGGGCGGCGTGGATTTTGCGCGAGGCCGGTTCCGGCACACGCGAGGAGGTCGAGCGCCTGTTGTTGCCCCATTTGCCCGGGCTGAATCTGGAGATGGAGCTGGGCGACTCTGAGGCGATCAAGCGCAGCGTGGCGGCGGGCCTGGGCATCTCCTGCCTGTCGCGCGAAGTGGTGAATGAATGGCTGGCCGATGGCCGTCTGGTCGAGTTATCGGCACCGCTGCCGCGATTGGTACGCAGCCTGTGGCAGGTGCAACAGCGTGAACGGATTGCGGCCCGGCATTTGCAGGCTTTCCTGCAAAGGTTGTGAGTGGGTTAATTCATTAATCGGTAGTGGTTTTTATTGGTCCAGTGTAAATTCCATATAAATTAATATGGAAGTGTGGCTTGTGCCGACTCTAACCACGCCGAATCCCCCATCTTCTATCCGTCTACAGGCGCTGCTGACGCGACGCTTTGTCTTGTTGATGACGGTACTGGCTAGCCTGCTATTGCTCGCCAGCCTGTGTCTGCTCATTTTGTTTACGCATCTGAACGACAAGACCCTGATGCAGGCCGAGGCCGACAAGGCGACCCTGCTCTTGGCTTCAGAACGCGAACGCCTGCAGGCATTGGTGAAGGATTATGCCAGTTGGGATGATGCTTACCATTATGTCAATCGTCCCGACCGCCGCTTTATCGAAACCAGTTTTTCCGATAGTTATCATGGTCTGGGTGTCGATTTCACTGCCATTTTTCGTCGTAATGGCGAGTTGTTGTACGTCGTTGCCGCTGATAGCCATAGCCCCTTGTCGCCGGCATTGCTGCGCGCCTTGTCTGCGCTGGCTATTCAGAGCCAGAAACTGGCGGCGGGGGAGACTGCCAAGCATCTGGCGTTTATCGGTTCACGACCTGCGCAGCTGGCGCTGGCTGGCATCAGTACGACGGATGAAAGCGCCCCCAGCAACGGCATGATGGTGATGGGGCGTTATCTTGACGGGGCCAATATGGCGCGGCTGGGTGCACAGGCCGGGCTGGACGTGGCGGTCGGGCAGGGGCATGAGGAGGTGCGCGCTGGCTATGGTTGGGATGGGCGGGTGGAGTATCGTCTTGTCCGCTCACTTGCCGATGCGCCGGGCTGGTCGCTGCAGATAGATAAGCAGCTGGATCACCGCATGCTGTTATGGCTGAGCGGCTTCTTTGCTTGCAGTATTGTCTTGCTGATCGCTATCGCCAGCTGGTGGATGCGCCGTTTTTTGCGTGAACTGGTGATTTCTCGTATCGAACAGTTTGCCCGCCTGGCACGCACGGGCGCGGGGAGCGAGACTCATCACTGGCCGGTTGAGGGGCACTGCGAACTGGATGATCTGGCGCTGGCTTACAACCGGCAAATGGATGAGCTGGCCAGGGTGCGGGAGACGCTGCAGCAACAGGCGGTGACGGATCCGCTGACCCGGCTGGGAAACCGCTGGGCGCTGGAGCAGGCGCTGGCGGAAGTGGCAAGACGCAGCAACGGACAGGTCTATAGCCTGCTGCTGCTTGATCTGGATGGTTTCAAGCGGATTAACGACAGCCTGGGTCACCTGGTC
Organism: Aquitalea sp. S1-19; assembly: GCF_024343515.1. Lineage (NCBI taxonomy): Bacteria > Pseudomonadati > Pseudomonadota > Betaproteobacteria > Neisseriales > Chromobacteriaceae > Aquitalea > Aquitalea sp. S1-19. The sequence goes on from NZ_RJTZ01000001.1 coordinate 13,034, forward strand.
GGTGATCAGTTGTTGCAGGCACTGGCGGAGCTGCTACACCGTGTGCTGGACGGTCGCGGTATGTTGTTCCGTAGTGGCGGAGACGAATTTTGCGCATTGATTGCTGATGATGCCGCCACCTTGTCCGCACATGTGACGCAGCGGCTACTTCCTGTCTTGCGCCAGCCCTTTATTGTGGGCCGCCACGAATTGAAGGTCACCGCGTCAATAGGGCTGGCAAGCTGGCAAGCCGGCATGGAAGTGCTGGCTCTGATGCGCCATGCGGATCTTGCCATGTATGCCGCCAAGCAGCAGGGGCGGGATGGCCTGTGCGTATACCGTCAGGAGATGAGTGCCGCTGCCGATGAGCGTTTGTCGCAGGAGCAGGCTTTGCGCAGTGCGGTGGCAAACGACGAGATCCGGCCGTGGTTCCAGCCGGTAGTGGATGCGGTGACAGGGCAGGTGGTTTCGCTGGAAATGCTGGCGCGCTGGTCCTTGAATGGCCACATGATTCCACCGCTGACATTTATCCAGCTGGCCGAAGAAATTGGCCTGATCGGTACCCTGTGGGAGCAGATGCTGCGCCGGGCCTTGGTGGACTTCTGTGCGTTCCGGGCCTTGCAGCCTGCGCTCAAATTGCAGGTCAATCTGTCGGCGTTGCAGCTGCTGGAAGTGAATTTGGCCGCTCGATTGCAGGCGCTGATTGCCGGGCATGGTCTGCCTGTAGATTCCGTTTCGATCGAAATTACTGAAAGTGCGACGCTGGATGAGTTGCCTCAGGCCGGGCAGACGCTGGCCGAACTGGTGGGCATAGGCATAGGCTTGCATCTGGATGATTTTGGCACCGGCTACTCGTCCATGGCGCGGCTATGCGCGCTGCCGTTTGATACGCTCAAGCTGGATCGCAGTTTTGTCCAGTTGCTGGGCGCCGGAGATGACACGCTGGCGCACACCGTGTACGACATGGCACAGGGCATGGGGCTGGCATTGATTGCCGAAGGTGTGGAAACCGTCGAGGAGTACCGGAAATTGCGTGCGATAGGCTACCGGCAGATACAGGGTTATCTGTTTGCCCGCCCGATGGATGGGGTGGCCATGCTCGCCTGGCTGGGCGAGCCCCATGATTGGGCGCAGCTTGAACGGCCTGTTACTGCGGTTTAGCGAGTGTGTCATGGCCTGTACTGAGCGCCTGCCCAGCGCTCGGTACAGGCTGATTTTTACAGCCAGAAATCCGTGCGTCTGCTGTCGTCGACAATCAGCTGGCGAAATACCGCCGGGTCCTTGGTAAAGGTCAGTTCGCCTGCAGGCGGGAAGTGCAGATCCAAGAGGCGCGACACCCAAAAGCGCAAGGCACCGGCCCGCAGCATCACCGGCCAGTTTTGTTCTTCTTCTGCCGTGAGCGGCCGCACCTTGCGGTAGCCATCCAGCAGCGCACGCGCCAGCGTATCGTCTATCGTGCCATCGGCCTTGCGCGCCCAGTCATTCAGTGCGATGGCTACGTCGTACAGCAGTACATCGTTGCAGGCATAGTAAAAGTCGATAAAGCCGGCAATGGCCTCGCCCTTCATCAGCACATTATCCTTGAACAGGTCGGCATGGATCACGCCCGAGGGCAGATGATCGAAGCGGTGGCTGTCCTGCAGCTTGATCTCTGCGCGCAGCATGGCCGCGTCACTGTCCGGCAGCCTGGCGTAAAGCGTCTGCGCTGCCTGGCTCCACCAGCGCGGGCCGCGGGGGTTTTTCATTTTTAGGGTGAAGGTGTCGCCGGCACGGTGCAAGGTGGCCAGCATTTCGCCCAGTGCCCGGCATTGCGTCGCCGAGGGCTCGCTGACATCGGCGCCATCCAGACAGGTGACCAGGCAGGCCGGCTTGCCGCACAGCATGGACGCCAGCCGGTCGGTATTGTCGGCGACAGGCGCCGGGCAGGCGACGCCGTGGCGCGACAGATGGCTCATCAGTTGCAGGTAGTAGGGCAGTTCGTGCAGTTGCAGCGCTTCAAACAGCGTCAGCACATAACGGCCATGGGTGGTGGTGACGAAATAATTGGTATTGGTGATACCGGCGGCGATGCCTTTCAGATCGACCAGCTCGCCCAGCGCATAGCCGGCGAGCCAGTCTGTCAGCGCCTGTTTTGTAACCGAGGTGTAAACCGACATGCTTTGTCCTTAGAATCGCATCAAGACCCATTGCGGGATAACGATGCGGCGTGCCGGATCGATCTGCTTGAGGTTGCCGGTGCCATCATCGTCGACCAGATAGTAGGGAAAGCCGATCGATGGCGTCACCTTGATCATATAGAGCAGGCCGTTGATGCGGTATTCCTCTATCTTGTCCGCGCCTTTCTGGATAATGCGCACCTCGGGCTCGGGGCCGGCGCCCTCAATCATGCCGTCGGCGATGGCCGGTGGCGGGGGAACGGGAGCGGCCGGCGGGGTGTCGGCCAGTACCAGCGGGCTGGCAAGCGTCAGGGCAAGCAAAAGATGGCGCATAGTGGTTTCCTTGGTGCTCAAAGATTGAGCAGTTGTTCGTTTTCTTCGGGCAGCGCCTCGAAGCCACGGGTTTCGTAATACTTGAAAATGGTGTCGACAATGGCCTGAGGCTCATCGATCAGCTGCACCAGATCAAGGTCGGCTGCGGCAATCATGCCGCCGTCGACCAATTGGGCGCGTATCCAGTCGAGCAGGCCCTGCCAGAATTCGCTGCCGCATAAAATAATGGGAATCTTGCGGCTTTTGCCGGTCTGCACCAGTGTCAGTGCCTCGAACATTTCGTCCAGTGTACCAAAGCCACCGGGCATCACCACGTAGGCGATGGCGTATTTGACGAACATCACCTTGCGGCTGAAGAAATGGTTGAATTTGAGGCTGAGGTCCTGATACGGGTTGGGCGTCTGCTCGTGCGGCAGTACGATATTGAGCGCAACCGACGGGCTGCGTCCGTAAAATGCACCCTTATTGGCCGCCTCCATAATACCGGGGCCGCCGCCGGAGATGACCGAGAAGCCGGCGTCCGACAACAGGCGGGCGACTTCCTCGGTCAGCTTATAATAACGCTGGTCGCGCGCGGTACGCGCGCTGCCGAAAATACTGACTGCAGGCGTGATACCCTGCAGTTCTTCTGCCGACTCAACAAATTCCGACAATATCTTCATCACGTGCCAGGCCTCGCGGGCACGGAAGCGTTGCATCATCTCGTAGCGGTCGCTGCTGGGCGGCAACTTATCGGACAAGCTCATCTTAAAAGCCTCTTATGAAAACACTGCTGCTGATTGACGGCTCTTCTTATCTTTATCGCGCCTTCCATGCCATGCCGGATATGCGCTCGCCCGATGGCAAGCCCATGGGTGCGGTATACGGCATGGTGAACATGTTGCGCCGGCTGGAAAAGGAGGTGGCCTCCGATTATAGCGCCTGCATATTCGATGCTAAAGGCAAGACTTTCCGCGACGAGTTGTATCCCGAGTACAAGGCACAGCGGCCATCCATGCCGGAAGACCTGGCAAGCCAGGTCGAGGCGGTGCATGCGGTGGTCGAGGCTCTGGGCTGGCCCAAGCTGGTGGTGGGCGGGGTCGAGGCCGATGATGTGATCGGCACCCTGGCCCATGCCGGCGAAAAAGCAGGTATGAAGGTCATTGTCTCGACCGGCGACAAGGATATTGCGCAGCTGGTGACACCCGCCGTGACGCTGGTCAATACCATGACCAACGAGGTGCTGGATGAGGCCGGGGTACTGGCCAAGTTTGGCGTTCCGCCTGAACGCATCATCGATTACCTGACGCTGATTGGCGACAAGGTCGACAACGTGCCCGGCGTGGACAAATGCGGCCCCAAGACCGCGCTCAAGTGGCTGGCCGAATACGACACGCTGGCGGGCGTGATGGCCAACGCCGACAAGATAGGCGGCAAGGTGGGCGAAAACCTGCGCGCGGTGCTGGATTGGCTGCCCAAGGGGCGCGAGCTGATCACCATCAAATGCGATGTCGACCTGGCCGGACATATGGCGCACGGGATGGACAGCCTGGTTCATGGCCGGCGCGATGTGGCGCGCCTGGCGGAATTGTTTCAGCAATTCGGCTTCCGGACTTTTTACCGCGAGCTGATGGAGGAGGGCGGTGCCGCCAGCGTCGCTGTGGCGCCTGCCATGGCCAAACCTGCGCCGGCACTGCATACGACCGATGACCTGTTTGACTCTCCTGCACCGCTTGGCGAGGTGGTGGCCCAAACCCTGCCGCTGGCCGCACCCTTGGCGCGCGATTACCAGATGATCACCACGCCCGCCCAGCTGGATGTATGGCTGGATAAGCTAAACCATGCCGAGCTGGTGTCGGTCGACACCGAAACCACCAGCCTGGAGCCGATGGCGGCGCGCATCGTTGGGCTTAGCCTGTCGGTACAGGCCGCAGAAGCGGCGTATATCCCGCTACGGCATGATTACCCCGGTGTGCCCGACCAGCTGGATCTGGAAGAGACCCTAGCCAGGCTCAAGCCATGGCTGGAGGATGCCGGTCGCAAAAAAGTGGGACAGAACCTCAAGTACGACTGCCATGTATTTGCCAACCACGGCATTACCCTTGCCGGCGTGGCTGACGACACCATGCTGGCAAGCTACGTAGTCGAGAGCCATCAGCGCCACAATATGGATGATCTGGCCCGCCGCCATCTGGGCGAAACGACCATCGCCTACGAAGACATTTGCGGCAAGGGCGCCAAGCAGATCGGCTTTGCCGAGGTCGATCTGGATACCGCCACCCGCTACGCCGCCGAAGATGCCGACATTACCCTGCGCCTGAATGCGGTGTTCAAGCCTATGCTGCAAGACAAGCTGGCCTCGGTCTATCGCGATATCGAGCTGCCGGTGGCCGAGGTGCTGTTCATTATGGAGCGCCATGGTGTGTTGATCGACCGAGACCGCCTGCATGCGCAAAGCCATAGCCTGGGGCTGGAGATGCTGACGCTGGAAACGAAGATCCACGAGCTGGCCGGGCAGAGTTTCAATATCAATTCGCCCAAGCAGATGCAGGAAATCCTGTTCGGCAAGCTGGGCATTCCGACCAAGGGCGTGAAAAAAACCGCCAGTGGTGGTTATTCCACCGATGAATCGGTGCTGGAAGCGCTGGCGCTGGATTACCCGCTGCCCAAGCTGATCCTTGCGTACCGCAGCCTGGCCAAGCTCAAGTCGACTTATACCGACAAGCTGCCCTTGCTGATTCATCCACAGACCGGGCGTGTGCATACTAGTTATTCACAGGCAGTGGCGGTGACCGGGCGTTTGTCCAGCTCGGACCCTAATTTGCAGAACATTCCGGTGCGCACCGAAGAAGGGCGCCGTGTGCGCGAAGCCTTTATCGCGCCGGCCGGTTCCTGCATCGTGTCGGCCGACTACTCGCAAGTCGAGCTGAGGATTATGGCCCATCTGTCGGACGACGCGGGCATGCTGGCCGCCTTTGCCGCAGGGGAAGATATTCACCGTGCCACCGCCGCCGAAGTGTTCGGCGTCAGCCTGGAGGCGGTCAGTAGCGAGCAGCGCCGTGCAGCCAAGGCCATCAACTTTGGTCTGATCTACGGCATGAGCGCATTCGGCCTAGCCGCCCAGCTGGATATCGAGCGCAGCGCCGCCCAGCAGTATATCGACCGCTACTTCATGCGCTACCCCGGCGTGGCCGACTATATGGCGCGCACCCGCGAGTCGGCACGCGAACTGGGCTATGTGGAAACCGCCTTCGGCCGCCGCCTGTATCTGCCGGAAATCCGCGGTGCTAACCCCATGCGCCGTGCCGGCGCCGAGCGTGCGGCGATTAATGCCCCGATGCAGGGCACAGCGGCGGATCTGATCAAACTGGCGATGATTGCGGTACAGGGCTGGTTGCAGCGCGAAAAACTGGCCAGCAAGCTGATTATGCAGGTGCACGACGAACTGGTACTTGAAGTGCCCATGGCCGAGCTGGATCTGGTCAAGGTCAAACTGCCCGAGCTGATGGCCGGGGTGGCGGCGCTGAAAGTACCGTTACTGGCCGAAGTCGGCGCCGGCGATAGCTGGGGGGCGGCGCATTAAGTACTGGTACAGAAGCGGCATCCATACCCGGTTTCAGGGTATGCTATTGGCCTGATGTGTTGGAGCCGGGCTGTGGATTATTTTCCGATTTTCATGAAGTTGCAGGATCAGGCCTGCCTGCTGGTCGGCGGCGGAGAAGTCGCCTTGCGCAAGGCGCGCTTGCTGCGTAGTGCCGGCGCGCGCTTGCGCATTATTGCGCCCGAGCTTACGCCCGAGCTGGCCGCGTGGGTGGCCGCAGGCGAGGTGGAGCATATTGGCGCGGCTTTCAGGCCGGAAATGCTGGGGCAGCCGCAATTGGTGATTGCCGCAACGAATGCGCGCGAGGTGAACCAGCAGGTGGCGGATGCGGCCAAGGCCGCCGGCATTCCGGTGAATGTGGTGGATGACCCCGAGCTCTCCAGCTTCATTACGCCGGCCATTATTGACCGCTCGCCCATGGTGATTGCAGTGTCGACCGGCGGCAAGGTGCCGGTGCTGGCGCGGCTGATGCGCGCGCGGCTGGAGAGTCTGATTCCGGCAGGGTATGGCGCGCTGGCAGGCTTTGCCGGTGACTGGCGCGAGAGGGTCAAGGCACGCTTTAGCCAGGTAGACGAGCGTCGTGCCTTCTGGGAGGCGGTGCTGCAAGGGCCGCTGGCCGAGGCGGTGATGGCGGGCAGCGATGGCGGCGATGTCGAAATGGATGCTCTGCTGGCGAGCGACGCGCGCTGGCACGCCGGTTGCGTCTATCTGGTGGGTGCAGGGCCGGGCAACCCCGACCTGCTGACTTTCCGCGCTTTGCGCCTGATGCAGCAAGCCGATGTGGTGCTGTACGACAAGCTGGTCGCGCCCGAGCTATTGGAGCTGGTGCGCCGTGATGCCGAGCGTATCTATGTGGGCAAGGCGCGCGCTGACCATACCTTGCCGCAGGACGATATCAACAGCCTGATGGTCAGCCTGGCCAAGGCCGGGCGTCGTGTATTGCGGTTGAAGGGTGGCGACCCGTTTACTTTTGGTCGTGGCGGCGAGGAGATCGATACGCTGGCCGCTGAAGGGATTCCGTTTGAAGTGGTGCCGGGCATTACCTCGGCGTCGGGTGCGGCCGCCTATGCCGGCATCCCGCTTACGCACCGCGACTACGCACAGTCGGTGGTGTTTGTGACCGGCCATATGAAGGACGGCAGCTTCAACCTCGACTGGCCGGCACTGACCCGGCCGCAGCAGACGGTCGTGGTGTATATGGGCTTGAGCCATATTCAGGGGCTGTGCGATGGTTTTATCCTGCACGGCAAGGCGGCCGATACGCCGGCGGCGATTGTCGAGCAAGCCACTACTGTGCGCCAGCGCACGCTGACCGGAACGCTGGCCGATTTGCCGGCGCTGGCGCAGGCACACGGCATTGCCTCGCCGGCGCTGATTATTGTCGGCGAGGTGGTACGCTTGTCGGAGCGCCTGACTTGGTACCGCCGCAAGCCGGCGGGCGGCTGATACAATTACCGTCATCTGCGACGGGTAAAATAACAGGGAGCACCACCATGATCGGCATTTTGCTGATTACCCATTACACCTTGGGCGACAGCCTGCTGGAGTGTGCCAGCCATGTGCTGGGGCATGTGCCGGCGAATGCCCGTGCGCTGGCCGTCGCTTGCGATGCCGAGCCGGCTGTGGTGCAGCAATCGGCGCAAGCATTGATCGCGTCGCTGGATAGCGGCAGCGGTGTGCTGGTGTTGTCGGACATGTTGGGTGGCACGCCGGCCAATATTGCCGGCCGGCTGGCGCTCCACGGCAAGGTAGCGGTGGTCAGCGGTGCCAATCTGCCCATGCTGGTGCGTGCCCTGTGTTATGCGGACAACCCGCTGGAAATGGTCGTGGCCAAGGCCATGAGTGGCGGAGAAGAGGGCGTACAGCTTATGGATAACGGGGAGCAAGATGCTTAAACAAGAAGTCGAAATCATCAATAAATTGGGTCTGCATGCGCGGGCGTCCAGCAAGTTCACCCAGACCGCCGGCCGTTTCAAGAGCGAGGTATGGATTGCGCGCAATGGCCGCCGCGTCAACGGCAAAAGCATTATGGGGGTGATGATGCTGGCGGCGGGTAAAGGATCTACCGTCGAGCTGGAAGTGAATGGCCAGGACGAAACGGATGCACTGGCCGCATTATTGGGTTTGATCAATAACCGCTTCGACGAAGCGGAGTAAGTTCGGCGTACCAAGGCACGCGTTAAAACCAATATCGGGGAGAGAAGGGGCATGAGCATTATCCTGCACGGCGTCGCGGTAGGCGGGGGTATCGCCATCGGGCGCGCACACCTGCTGGCGCAGAGCATGACCGACGTGCCGCATGTGCTGCTCGCTTGCGAGGAAGTGCCGGCCGAGCAGCTGCGTTTTGACGAGGCAATCCGCGCCACGCGCAAAGAGCTGGAAATGCTCAGGGGCAGCATTCCGCAAAATGCCCCGGCCGAGCTGGGGGCCTTTTTGTCGCTGCACATTATGCTGCTGGGCGATATCACCATCTCGTACGAACCGCGCGAATTGATAGCCGAGCAGAACTGCAATGCAGAGTGGGCGCTCAAGCTGCAGTGCGACCGCCTGGTCGAGCAGTTCGATGCGATGGACGACGACTATTTGCGCGAGCGCAAGCACGACGTATTGCAAGTGACCGAGCGCATCTTCAAAAATCTGCGCGGCCACGCGGGTGAATTGCTGGCGCCCGATATTCTCGCCGACGATACCATTCTGGTCGCGCACGACTTGTCGCCGGCCGATATGGTGTACTTCAAGGAGTCCAACGTCGCGGCCTTTATCACCGACGTGGGCGGCAGCACCAGCCATACTGCCATCCTGGGGCGCGGTCTGGACTTGCCTTCGGTGATTGCGCTGCATCACGGGCGCGAGCTGATCTGCGAAGAAGAAGTCATCATCGTCGATGGCCTGCAAGGCGTGGTGATCATCAATCCCGAGCCTGTCGTGCTCGCCGAGTATCGCCGCCGCCAGCGTGCCTGGCGCGACAAGAAACGCAAGCTGTCCAAGGTGCGCAAGGCGCATGCCACCACCCAGGACGGCACCGTGATTGAACTGTTGGCCAATATCGAATTGCCATCCGATGTGAATGATGTACACGGCAGCGGTGCCGTAGGCGTCGGCCTGTTCCGCAGCGAATTCCTGTTTCTCGGGCGCGATACCCTGCCATCGGAAGAAGAACAGTATCTGGCCTACCGCGAAGTGGCCGAGTCGCTCAAGGGCGCGCCGGTGACCATACGCACCATGGATCTGGGTGCCGACAAGAACCCCAAGTGGCTGGGACGCAGCAGCGCCGATAACCCCGCGCTGGGCCTGACCGGTATTCGCCTGTGTCTGGCCGAGCCGCTGATGTTCCGCGAACAGCTTCGCGCTCTGCTGCGCGCCTCGGCGCATGGCAAGATCCGTATCCTGTTTCCCATGATCAACTCGCTCTCCGAGCTTAAGCAGGCGCTGGCCCAGCTGGAGTATGCCCGGCAAGAGTTGCGCGAAGTCGGCTTCCCGTTTTCCGAAGAAATCGAAGTCGGCGCCATGATCGAGATCCCGTCGGCGGCGCTGGTGGTCGGCAGCTTCCTCAAATATGTCGACTTTGTCTCCATCGGTACCAATGACCTGATCCAGTACACGCTGGCGATAGACCGCAACGACGATTCGGTCAGCCATCTGTATGACCCCATCCACCCTGCGGTGTTGAAACTGATCGGCCACACCATCAAGACCGCCACCCGCGGCAATGTCCCGGTGTCGGTCTGCGGCGAGATGGCCGGCGATGCCAGGCTCACCCGATTGCTGCTGGGCATGGGCCTGCGCCGCTTCTCCATGCACCCGGCCAGCGTGCTGGCGGTGAAACAGGTGGTACGCGAAACCCACCTCGACACCATCGCCCCCATCGTGTCGCGCATGCTCAGGAGCGAAGATCCTGATAAGATTGCCGACCTGTTGCAACAACTCAATGCCCAGCCGGACGTTTGATCCGGCTTTTTTCTATGCTGAAAATTTATCCTGACGTATGTCCGAGCCTCATCAAAAGATGGTTATGACCCACTTAGCCATTGTCCGGCAAAAATATAATTCGGCAGGTGGCGCCGAGCGTTTTGTCAGTCGAGCACTGGATGCGCTGGCGACACAGGGGCAGCTTGACGTCAGTCTGCTTGCCAGGCATTGGGAAAAAATAGCTGGGGTTTCCACCTTCAAGGTAGACCCTTTTTATCTCGGCAATGTGTGGCGTGATTGGGGCTTTGCTCGTGCGGCGCGAGCTTTATGGCAGCGTGAAGGGTTTGACCTAGTGCAGTCACACGAGCGCATTCCGGGTTGTCATATCTACCGTGCCGGTGATGGCGTTCACGCGCGCTGGTTGGACTTGCGTCGTCAAACGCTTTCCTGTGCGGGTAAGTGGTCTTTGAAACTTAATCCTTATCACCATTACGTTTGTGCTGCCGAGCGCGCGATGTTTCTGCATCCTGACTTACGTTTGGTGATTTGTAATTCGCACATGGTTAAGCGCGAGATTCAGCAAGCTTTCCACTTGGACGATGACCGCTTTGCTGTGATTTACAATGGAGTCGATACCGAGGCATTTCATCCACGCTTGCAGGGTATGTACCGTACTGCTATGCGTGCGCATTGGGATATTCCTGCTGCTGCACCATTACTGCTTTATGTCGGTTCCGGCTTTGAACGCAAGGGGGTGGCTCGCGCGCTTGAGGCTATTGTTCCGCATCGGGACTTGCACTTGATCGTAGTGGGAGGGGATAAACACCTGAAGCGCTATAAAGTGTTGGCTGAAAAATTAGGGGTCAGCAAGAGAGTACGTTTCACCGGCCCCCAGCATGATGTCAAACCTTTTTACGGTATGGCCGATGCTTTCATTTTGCCTACGCTTTATGACCCTTTTCCCAATGTCTGTGTCGAGGCGCTAGCCTGTGGCTTGCCGGTGTTCACCTCTTTGCAGTGTGGTGCTGCTGAACTCATTGACAATGGAAAAAATGGTTGGGTAGCTGACGCGCTTTCAGTTTCGACAATACAAATGCAGTTAGGGCAGTGGCTAACTAGGCGTGAAGCTTGGCCTGAGATGGCATTCAATGCACGCCAGTGTGCCGAGCCTTTGACCTTGGCGACGATGGCTGAAACCTTGCTGGAGCATTATCAAACCTTGCTGGGTTCTATGTGTTAACTCTACATTAAATAGTAAGTCTTTGTTTAGGCAGCAATGTTCTAAGATTATTGCTTCTGATTTATAATCCGCGCTTTTCACGCAGGCTCTCCTTTATGCCCCAAGAAATGACCAGCTTTGCGCTTTATAAGCGAGTGCTGCATTACCTCAAGCCGTACTGGAAAGTATTTGCTCTTTCCATCTTGACCATGGTCGTCGCGGCGGCGACCGAACCCTTGTTTGCAAGCTTGATGAAACCTTTGATCGATGGAGGATTTGTCGATCGAGATCCTGCTGCCATCATCTGGACGCCATTAGCTATTGTTGGGCTTTTTGCACTGCGAGGCGCGACTAGTTTCATCAATGAATATGCTTCCAGTTGGTTGTCGGGTCATCTGGTTCAAAGCCTGCGCGAGGAAATGTTTTCGCGTATGGTTCGATTGCCTGTCAACTACTACGATGACCACCCTTCCGGGCGTATTCTGTCGCGTATTGCTTTTGATGTAACTCAAGTGAGCGAAGCAGGATTTAACGTGATAACGGTCACAGTGAAGGATGGCGTGACCGTTATTGGTTTGCTTGGCCTGCTGTTATATACCGACTGGAAATTGACGTTGATTTGCTTGGCAGTCATGCCTGCGGTGACTTTGTGTGTTCGTTTTGTTAGTCGCCGCCTACGCGGACTATCACGCAAAAACCAGCAGGATATGGCGCAGCTGACTCAGGTATTGGGTGAGAGTATAGATTGCCAGCGCGTAGTTAAGGTCTATGGCGGTGAGGCCTATGAGGCTGAGCGTTTTGGTCGGGCGGCAGAGGCCATACGCCATAATCAGGTTAAAGAGCGTGCTACCAGTGCTGCGAGTACCGGAGTGACACAGTTGATTATCGCGTGCGCTCTGGCTGTCATTCTTTATTACGCAGGCGTTCAGGCACAGGCCGGGAATTTTTCTGCGGGGGACTTTATGTCCTTCTTGACGGCCATGTTGATGCTATTCGCTCCGATCAAGCGGATTACCAGTATTAGCCAATCTATACAGCGAGGGCTGGCTGCTGCTGAAAGTGTTTTTGGCTTCCTCGACGAGCATGGCGAGCCTGATCATGGCACCCGCCATTTGCGGGCTCCCCAAGGGGCACTCAGCTTCCGTCAATTATCATTTTGTTACCCGGGTGCAGAGCGTGAGGCACTGTCAGGTGTTGATCTTGATATTGGCGCCGGCGAAACGGTTGCCTTGGTTGGCTCTAGTGGCAGCGGTAAGACAACCTTGGCGAGCTTGATTCCCCGTTTTTATGAGCCAAGTGCCGGACAGATTCTGCTTGATGGCACGTCATTGACTGAGTTTACGTTGAGTAGCTTGCGGGCACATATTGCATTGGTAAGCCAGGATGTCGTGCTATTCAACGATAGCGTTGCATCCAATATTGCTTATGGCCGTATTGGCGAGGTGAGTATAGATGAGATCCGTGAGGCGGCTCGGGCAGCCAATGCACTCGAGTTTATTGAGGCAATGCCGCAAGGATTTGAAACCTTGATTGGTGAAAATGGAACCCGTTTATCGGGTGGGCAGCGTCAGCGTCTGGCCATTGCCCGCGCCATTCTGAAAAATGCGCCGATTTTGATTCTGGATGAAGCGACAAGTGCACTGGATACACAGTCCGAGCGTCTGGTGCAGAGTGCGCTGGAAAACCTGATGAAGAATCGTACTACCTTAGTTATTGCTCACCGGTTGTCGACAATTGAGCATGCAGACCGGATTGTGGTCATGCATCAGGGCAGAATTGCCGAAGCGGGGAAACACGCTGATTTGCTAGCCAAGGATGGGCTGTATGCCAATTTGAATCGCTTGCAGTTCAGGGCGAATGAAGTCTGACTGATATCTGGCTGCCAAGCGGTAGCTAAACAACGAGTAGGGAAATTAGCTTATGCGCATGGCGCACATAGAGTCTTCTATGGATTGGGGCGGGCAGGAATTACGTATTTTGGAGCAGACCGAATGGTTGAATCAACACGGACATCAAGCCTGGATTATTGCCAGACCCGGTTCTGCTATTGCCAGGCATGCAACGAAACGGAATGTACCGCTGTTTGAACTGGACATTCGAGGCTCGGCAAATCCTGCAACATTTCGCAAGCTGAAGCAATTCCTGCAGGCACATAAAATTGAACTGCTGGATTGCCATGGCAATCGCGATAGCACCTATGGGGCTTATATCAAATGGTTTAGCGGTTTACCCATTGTCCGCTCACGCCATGTAACCGATCCTGTGCGTAGCAGCCGTATACAGCGCCTGTTATGGCGTCATGGTAACGATGGAATTGTGGTGACCGCCGGTAAGGTTAGGGAGATATTGTGCGCCGGTAAATTGAGTTCGCCTGAGCGGGTGCATGTGGCTGCTGCTGGAGTAGATGAAACACGCTTCAGTCCCGAGCGAGATGGAGAAGTCATGCGTGCCCGATTGGGCATCGGTGCAGGCGACTATGTAATTGCCAATGTAGGCATGATCCGGCCAGATAAGGGGCAGCTATTTTTTGTTCAGGCATGTCGTGAAATGCTGCTTAAACATCCTACGGTGACATGTATTCAGCTCGGCGAGGCCACAGGGCAGACCAAGGATTACAAGGCGCAAGTACTGGCGGCGGCCGGCGATGAGCTTGGCAGCCGCATTCGATTTCTCGGCTATCAGGGGGATATTGAAAACTGGTTGGCTATGGCGGATATGGTCGTCATCGCTTCGGTTGCAACCGAAGCTCAAACGCGTTTGGTTGCACAGGCATTTCTGATGAAAAAAAATGTCGTTGCAACGACAACGGGAGGTCTGCCGGAAATGATCACACACGAAGATACCGGCTTGTTATGCGAACCCGGGAGTGAACACGCTTTGGCTATGGCGATGGAGCGTATCCTACGGGATAAGGCCTTGGCTGAGCGTTTACGTGAGTCTGCTTATCTGCATGCACGGCAGTACATGTCCTTCGATTTTATGATGAAGGGGATGCTGGAGGCGTATCAGCAGGCGGCCAAACGTGCACGTCGGAATTTAAGCCAATGAAACATTTGCGTATTGCTCATCTGATTGATCTGGATAAGGTGGGTGGAGTCGAAACCATGTTTGCCGACTTTATCCAGGCACCTCCACCACTTGGACTTGAGGTCGAGCATTACACGATTGCCGATAGTCTGAATATGGCTCCTCGCTTTCGTGAGCCAGTCGCCAATGCAAGCCGTTTACTTGTGTCACCCAAGCAGATTGGACTCGTTAAATTACCTCGTAAACCACGCGCGGTGAGAGCATGGCGTCGTCTGGCCTTGATCCGTCGCATTCAGCCTGATCTGATTCTGGTATGGAATCAGTTCACTGATTTTGGCGCGACAGGGAAAAAGCTGCCCTGTCCCGTGATCTACTATGAACACGGAATGAGCTGGTATTCCCATTCTCAACATCAACTGGACTGTTTTTTTCCCTATGTTACTGCTGCGATTGGCGCATCTAGAGCTGCGAGTAGGATGTTGCAACTCAAGCACAAATTTGAGCAGTCTGTCGCAATATGCCGGAATCCTGTTCGTCCCGGTCTGCTGCCATCGATTTCGGTTGCGCGAAAACTCAATTCTGACCGAGTTTTCAGGCTTGGAGTCGCAGGGCGTTTAGTGCCTCTCAAGGCGGTAGGGTTGTTGGTTCTGACTGTGAAATTATTGCTTGAACAGGGAGTTGATGTTGAAGCTGTTATAGCCGGACAGGGCCCAGAGCAAGATGCCATCGAGAGGCTGATTTTATCTGAGGGGCTGGCGGATAAGGTAAAATTGCTGGGGGTGGTCGATGATATGCCAATGTTTTACAATGGTATTGATCTATTTGTTAGTACTTCAATGCACGAGACTATGCCTCTAGTATGTCTTGAGGCCATGGCTCACGGCATACCTGTCGTTTGCAGTAATATTGACGGCTATCCTGAAATTGTCGCGGATGGAGAGACCGGTTTCTGTTTAAAGCCAAGCCTGTCTATTGAACACTATCGGAATGATACTAATGCCAGCGTGGAATTTTCTACTGAGGTATATGATCCAAAGCATGATACTTTGGTACCAACGAAATTGTTGAACCCAAAAGACGTTGCCGATGTAGTGAATTTCCTGTTGAAAAGTAGTACTTTATATGATGAGATGAGCCGGAAAGCCATTAAGCGCGCTAGATCCGGCTTTTTCTACAATGAATACTTAAGGTCAATGTATAGTGTTTTGCGGAGTCATTGCCGATTGGAAATTGAAAAATCGGAATGAAACTCGGCAAGTGTTTGGCCTTTACAGTAATTTCTTAGGAACTTGAAAAGGGTCTCAAGATCAACATAGAGTTGCTCGATAGCTTCTTCATCCTTGAAGGTAGGACTTCCTCCAGGCATGAATTCGGATGAATGCAGCATGAATTCAACATGTGTTTTTCTACTTTTCAATGCGAATTCAGCCGCAGCAATCATGCCTTTTGCGTTGCCCCCGCGCGGGCGTAACCATTGCAGAGATGGCGATTTCTGTTTCCCGCGTAATGTATGGATTCCACCTTTGAGTGCATCAACCCACGCCGGATATTTCCGAGTGATACTCATCGGTACTTGTAGCAGACTCGAATCTCCAGGCTTGGATATATCGTCCGAGTCCATAAAGTAGGCATTTTCTTGGAATGCAGAATAGTTGGTCCCGCCAGAGATGGCTCCTCGAGTTTGTCGCCAATCAACATGGGGTGTGACCGAGCAGTCGACCCTATAGCCCAGTTCACGTAGTATTCGCGCATATCTAGTATCGAATGCCCAGCGCCCTGCACGGTGGCTTAGCATTTTCACTCCAAAAGTATCCTCAAGCAAGGAAGTCATGTATTCGGCCTTTTCTCGAATAACGGCTTCCGGAAATTCGATCAGATAAGCCTTTCCTGCCGGATCTCCGCCAATCAGGGGACTGAGCGGAGGACTATTCCATGCATGAAGGTGCATTCCTACCTCGCCCGTGTTACGGGAAATGACATTTTTAGCGAATACTTGGTAAGTTGGATCTATAGCCATCTCATAATTAGTGAGGTAGCTTGGTTTAAAATTATATTGCTCACATAACTCTTGAAACCTAGGCAGGTAGTGTGCATTTTTCGTTGTGATAACTGGAGCATCACCCCATAAATTATCACCTTCTGTATCTATGGTGATGAGGAAAGGTATTTTTTTCATGGTGTTTATTTTGGATTAGCTAATTCAAGATATTTTTTTGCGATATATGTTATGTCGAATTTTCTAAGAAAATCATCGCTGACAATTTCTGGATTTTCTAAGACGGAAACTATGGTCTTAGCCAGTCCTTTAGCATTCAGTGGGGCCAAATGTCGTCTAAAATTTCCAGTCAATATGTCGCGCGGTCCGTAAGGACAGTCGGTACTAATTACAGGTGTTTCACAAATAAGAGATTCGATAATAACATTGCCAAATCCCTCGAAATCTGAGCTGAGTACTAGAGCTTCTGCATGGCGAATATAAGGGTATGGGTTTTTTTTGAATCCAAAGAATAATACCCTATCTTCGATGTCAAGCTGTGTGCATATTTTTTTAAGTAATAATGTTTCTTGCTCGGTTCCACAACCTAGCAAAACTAATTTTCCAGGGTAATTACTTAGTTTAAATGCCTCTAAAAGACGATCATGCCTTTTCACTGGGTGGAATCTACCAACATGGATAATATATTGTTCACCATGCAAGGGGCATGGTTGTTTGGATGCTGAGCGTATTTTATCGAAGTCAAAAGGGTTTGGAATCGTAATCATTATTTCCGGTTTGACGTGTCCGATTTCGGTAATATCATTTTGTAGCCCATTTGAAACGGTAATGAGCTTTCTTTTGTTATATGTATTTCGTAATTGTCGAGTTTTTATCCAGCGACGTAATCCATTTTTTTCTTGCAGTTGCGTGCTTGCGATTGCGCCATGCAAACACATCCATGCACTACTCAGTATTTTGCTTGCAGCAACAATCCGGTCTGTTTTTGGTAGGTTTGATATTGCTAAATTTATAATTCGGCTCGGGAAGTGTTGTTGTAATTTTTCATCAAGTTGCTTGGCTCTACGTCTTATTTCTGTTTGTCTGCTAAATGGGCCATGGTAGTTGTCAGCTACTTTAATCAGGCGAACATTTTCAGGAACTGGATATGCCTGAACGTCGCGTAGTGAGATGATGCAGACTTCAGCATCTAGTTCAGCTAATTTTGATGCAAGTGAAATTACAGTTTTTTCTGCGCCACCACCCGCTAGGCCATCAATAATAAATAGGATAAGTGGTTGGGGCATTTCAATTCTCTTTTTTATTTTCTAGCAAATTGTGTACGGCTTCCAATACGGATGTGATAGGAATGTTTTTTAGGTAACGTTCAGTAGTGCTGGTATCAACATCATCCGGATCAATGAGTGGGCCAAAATCAGCGGCATTGATCAATACGTAGCGTGTCATCCATGGGCGCCATTCATTGACTTTACTTGGACCAAATAAGGCAACAGTGTCTTTTTTAAGCGCTGCTGCCATATGCATTGGGACTGAATCTACGCCAATAAATAAACGACTACCTACAATAACGGCAGCAAGATCGGGTAAGGTGAGTTTACCTGCTAGTGATATTATTTTTTCAGAGTTTGTCTGCCTCACTATAGAGGCTATGAGTGCCAACTCTTTGGAGTCTGGAGCTGAAGTAAGTACAATTGGCCACCCTTGGTCTGCCAGGGTCTGTATGACTTGAGCAAAGCGTTCATCTTCCCAGCATTTGAAAAACCATCGTGACGCAGGATGTACAGCAATATAAGGCGTGCTAATCCCTTGTGTTGATAGCATGTGCTGCACCTTTATTTTGCTTTCTTCTGATACTTGCAAAGACATGCCGGGGAGGTCGTGTTCGTAATCAATTCCAAGTGGCTTTAATGCCATCAAATTTTGTTCGACCGTATGAATTGTATTGCTATTAGCAACTGGGGCTAAGTGAGTAAAAAATCGTGACCAATGTGTACCCCGGCGTTTCGGATAGTCGAAGCCAATAACTGTATTTTTTCCTGCAGCCCATGCAATAAATGCACCTTGCCCCTGATCAGATAGGTGTATAACTAAATCGTAATTTTTTTTTCGTAAATTACGGATTAGGTCTATTGTGGATTTTACTTTTTGTATTCCTTTTCTTGTTCTGTCTATGTGGAAGATGTTGTTGATTAGCTCGTTTTTGTCAAGTATTGGCGTGGTCTCTTTGTAAAGCAATACATCAATGCTGGACTCTGGATAAATACTTGATAATTTCTCAAGTGTAGGCGTGGTCAGCAATACGTCACCGTGGTGACGTAATTTTATTACTAGTATATTTTTATGTTGATTATTTATTTTCATTTTAAAATATTCTTTTCTTCACTATTGATTACTACTAGCGCTATTAGTAGTATAAATAACGAGCTGGATTCGCGGCTAAAGAATAATACGTCGCTTAGTCCAAAAAGCATGTAGCTATATGCTGTACCATATAGTGCTAGTTTATTTTTTTCTGAGGTGCGGGTGGTGATGCTTGCAATGTATATCAATATTAGCAGGGACCCACCTATTAATCCTCTTGTGGATAGTTCTTCAATCAACTCATTGTGCATGTGGACCGTACTGAAGTGGTCGGTGATAGGATCCAGTGTTCCTAAAGAGACTTGGTTTTTTATAAAAATTTCGCGTCCATGATAGCCTAATCCAAGTATTGGGCTCTGCTCAAATGATTTTATTCCGGCTTTCCACATTTCAAATCTTGCACCAATTGATGTCGCTTTGTTGCTATTGTCTATGTAGCTGGATATGTCAAGTTGTGCTTCCATGATTCGTGGTTTTATATGGTTGCTGTATAGCGCAGCGCTGCTTATTGTTATTAGTAGTAATGTAACTAATGTTGTTTCTTTTTTGAATTTAATGTTGCTTTTTATAAGTAAAAACATTGAACCTATAGCTATTGCTATCATGGCGGCTCTGGTGCCGGTTAATATTATAGTGGCCCATGCCATAAGTGAAACTGTGAAGATAGTTATTGTATTTACAATATTCCTTGAAGTGTTGTTTATACTAAGGCCAAGGTAGGTGAGATATATTGCCGTTACCATATAAGAAAAGTTTGTTGCCCGGTAGCCTATGTCATTTCCACCCCTGCTTAATCCTTTAATTAAGACGTCAGTAGAGGCGATGTAAAAAGATGTTAGGAGGGATGTAATAAGGAAAATTGGCATCAATGAATCTAATTTGCATTCTTTTCGTCTTAAAAAGCTGATTAAAAACGCGCCAAGAATAAACCTATATCCGGTTGCTAGATAAACTTGTAATGCATCAGCACTGGGATTTAATGTACCCGTTTCTAGTAGAGTGCGGCCTACTTTGTATAATCCAAATGCAATAAATGAAAATCCAATTAGCCCCATTGTTTTTGCTGGGTTTATTTTTTTCACTATGAAATAGAGAGTTGCCAGTCCGGTGGAAGTGTAGAATAGATCTCTTGATAGGGCGGGGTTTATGAATGCTAAAGCTATGCTTAAGCCGCATAGTACAGCAATTAAATCGTTAGCTATATTTTTTTGCATTTTTGCCTAGTATAATTTGAATTATTAACCGTTTCCTGCTTATTCTTACGTATGGGGATAGTATGAATAAAAAGATTGGTATTTTTTTCAATAAATTATATATCGATGTTATGGTTGTGTCGCTTATGTTTTTTGTATTGTCTAGTAGTACACTGCTTTGTTTTACGCATAGGCTAAAATAATAGTGCTGTTGTTTTATGCCTTTAGGTAGGTTTTTGAGTTTATCTAATATTTCTACCATGGTTGCAGCTTTTGTGTCATCAATGTTTTTTGATGTGCTATTTTTATTTTGCCTGTAAAAATAAATTGGGGATGGGGCGTAAGCAATGTTATTGGAAGACATTATTATGCTGGGTGTTAAGTCAAGGTCTTCATAGCAGCTTATTGGTCGGAATGGGTTTTTTTTCATCGAGTCGCTTTTTAATAGGCATCCAGTTAAATGCCCCATGTATTTTTTATGATAGAGTAGTTGTGAAATTGCATTGTGTTTTGTGAGTAATTCTATGTTGTTTAGTTTTGCTTTTTCTTGACTATTATCTGGTTGAGAGGAATAGAAGTTTTTTAGTTTTGATATAACGAAATCACAGCCATATTCTTTTGATATTTTTAAAAGAAATTCGCATGCCTCTTTGTTTAGTATGTCATCTCCATCCAAGAATATCATGAATGGAGTTGTTACCATTTCGACCGCAGTATTGCGAGTTCTTCCTACGTTTTTAAATGTAACGCGTTTTGTTTTTGTTTCTTCCGGGTTTTCTTCTTTGAATTTTTGTATTATATGGCTGGTTTCATCATCCGAGCTGTCATCGACAAGAATAACCTCTATGTTTTTCAAACCTATGGTTTGTTCTTTTACGGAATTTAAAGTAGCGTCAAGATATCTGCCTTGGTTGTGCGCAATGATTACGATAGCAATTTTTTTTGTATTATCGGCCATGCTTGACGCCTATTTAAATTGGTGTTAGTTGCATCATCTTACCAGAGCTGCTTTTTGCATGCTATTCTTGGTGTATTTTAAAGTATGAGTATATCCATGAAAATCACCGTCATCGGCTCCGGTTATGTGGGCCTTGTTACTGGTACCTGCCTGGCTGAAGTCGGCAACCATGTGTTATGTCTGGATCTTGATCCCAAAAAAATTGAGCTCTTGCAGCAAGGCGGCATACCGATCTATGAGCCGGGGTTAGATGAACTGGTACGTCGCAATGTGGCTGCTGGCCGTCTGAGCTTTACCACCGATGTGGCCGAGTCGGTGGCATTCGGCGAGATCCAGTTTATCGCTGTGGGCACGCCGCCGGATGAGGATGGCTCGGCCGACCTGCAGTATGTTACTGCTGCTGCGCGAAATATTGCACGCTACATGACTAACCACAAAGTGGTGGTCGACAAGTCGACGGTTCCGGTGGGTACTGCTGATAAAGTCAAGACGGCGATGATGGATGTGCTAGCTGAGCGTGGTGAGACGATTCCGTTTAGCGTGGTTTCCAACCCAGAGTTCCTGAAGGAAGGTGCGGCGATCGAGGACTTTATGAAGCCGGATCGTATCGTGGTTGGTGCCGAAGACGAGAGGGCAATCGAGACCATGCGCCGACTGTATGCGCCGTTTCAGCGTAACCACGAGCGTATCCTGTTTATGGACGTACGTTCTGCTGAGCTGACCAAGTACGCTGCCAATGCCATGCTGGCAACGCGTATTTCATTCATGAACGAACTGGCTAACCTGGCCGAGGCCTTGGGGGCTGATATCGAGCGGGTACGTCAGGGTATCGGTTCTGATCCGCGTATCGGTTATCACTTCCTTTACCCTGGGGCAGGCTATGGCGGCTCCTGCTTTCCCAAGGATGTAAAGGCACTGGCTGCTATCGGTCGTGAAAACGGTCACGCCATGCGTGTGTTGAATGCGGTTGAAGATGCTAATGATGCACAGAAGCTGCGTCTGGTAGACAAGGTGGTTGTGAAGTTTGGTGAGGATTTGACTGGCCGTCGCTTTGCCATGTGGGGACTCGCGTTCAAGCCCAATACTGATGATATGCGCGAGGCACCTAGCCGGGCCATTGTGGCCGAGTTGACGCGTCGTGGCGCCGAAGTGGTGGCATTTGATCCGGTGGCAACGGATGAGGCGAGGCGGGTAATGGGGGATAATGCCAAGCTGGCTTTTGCGGCCGACATGGATAGTGCGCTGCTCGGTGCTGATGCGTTGCTGATTGTTACCGAATGGAAGGCGTTCCGTGCACCGGACTTCGATCGTATCCGTGCTGCGCTCAAGCATCCGCTCATTATTGACGGGCGCAATATGTATGACCCGGTATGGTTGCGTGGTGAAGGCTTCGAATATCTGGCGATTGGGCGTTGATTGTTTGGCGGAGGGAGCAGGTTGAGTTGCTTCTTCTCAATCGGTTTTAAAAGCCGTGCGCCGCTGGTGACAGCGGCGTTTCCGTTTTCTGGGGTATGTATGGCTGAGCGGGTAAGCGTGGTGATGATCACCAAAAATGCGGCGCAGGGGCTGGAGCAGTGCCTGATGAGCTGTCGTTGGGCTGATGAAATCGTAGTGGTGGATTCGGGTAGCGAAGACGATACGCAGACAATTGCACAGCATTACGGTGCGCGGGTATTGCATCAGGACTGGCTTGGGTTCGGGCCGCAGAAGCAGTTTGCGGTCGCGCAGGCGAAGCATGACTGGGTGTTGTGCCTTGATGCCGACGAGTGGTTGAGTGATGGTTTGGTTGCTGCTATCCGGCAAGTGTTGGCATCGCCAGCGCTCGCCGCTTACCGCTTTGCTCGTTGCAATAAGTTTATGGGGCGCTTTCTGCGCCATGGGGAAGGTTATCCCGATCTTAGCCTGCGTTTGTTCGACCGCCGCCGCGCACGTTGGTCTGACCATGCCGTGCACGAGTATGTTATTTGTGATGGTGACGTTGGACGCCTGCACGGTGACTTGATGCATGAATCGGGAGAGGATGTTGCGCTGTATCTTGCCAAGCAGAACCGCTATACCAGCCTGCAAGCAGAGATGCTGTTTCGGGCGGGCAAGCGAGTTGGGATCACCAAGTTGCTGTTCAGTCCGCTGCTTCGCTTCATCAAGTTCTATATCGTGCGTCGCGGTTTTCTTGATGGTGTGCCAGGGCTAGTGCACATTGCGATCGGTTGTATGAACAGTTTTCTGAAATACGCGAAGCTGATTGAGCTTCGCCGTCTGGAGAAAGAAGGATGAAAGTTCTGGTCACTGGCGCCGCCGGCTTTATCGGCCGCGCGGTATGCGAGCGCCTGCTGGTGCGTGATGGAGTCGAGGTAGTCGGCATTGATAACCTCAATGATTACTATGCGGTCGAGCTTAAGCATGCACGTCTCGCAACCTTGCAAGGCCAGTCCGGGTTTAGTTTTCACCAGCTTGATATTGCCGATATGGCCGGATTGGATAGCTTGTTTGCCGGGGAGCATTTCGATTATGTGATCCACTTGGCGGCACAGGCTGGCGTGCGCTATTCGATCGAAAACCCGCATGTTTACGCCGAGAGCAATCTGACTGGCTTTACCAATGTACTGGAGGGATGTCGCCGTTATCCGGTCAAGCATCTGGTGTTTGCCAGTTCCAGCAGTGTGTACGGGCGCAATGCCAAAGTGCCGTTTTCCGAGGATGATCGCGTCGACCTGCCGGTCAGCTTCTATGCGGCGACCAAGAAGGCGAACGAGGTGATGGCGGCGAGTTACGCACACTTGTACGGCTTGCCGGCGACCGGCTTGCGCTTCTTCACTGTCTATGGTCCATGGGGGCGTCCGGACATGGCGCCATGGCTGTTCACTGATGCCATCCTGAATGGCCGGCCGATCAAGGTGTTCAACCACGGCAAGATGCAGCGCGACTTTACCTATATCGACGATATCGTCGAGGGCGTGTTGCGGGTGATGGCGCATGTGCCGACGGGCGAGTTGCCCTATGCGCTGTTCAATATAGGCAACCATAATCCGGTCGAATTAATGGCGTTTATAGAAGCGACCGAGGCGGCCTGCGGCCGCGAGGCGGTTAAAGAATACCTGCCGATGCAAGATGGTGATGTGCCCATCACCTATGCCGATACCGCACGCCTGCGCGCTGCAGTGGGCTTTTCGCCGGATACCCCCTTGATGGAAGGCATGCAGTGCTTTGTCGACTGGTACCGGCATTACCATAAGCTTGATCTTGCTTGAGTTCTTCCGTTTTTCCCCTGATGGTCTAGTCTGACTCAGCAGACCATTTCATTGACGGCGGCCGGCTTTGCGGTCGCCGTTTTCTTTGCCCAGGAGGCTATGCCATGCGTCCCGTTCATGCCGGTTTTTCGCTGATCGAGTTGATGATCGCGCTGCTGGTGATGGCGATTCTGGCGACGGTGGCTTATCCCGCTTACCGTGATTATGTATTGCAGGCACGGCGTACTGACGGGCGTACGGCCTTGTTGGGGTTGGCGCTGGCGCAAGAGCGTTTTCGTGCCTCCTGTCCTTTCTATGCGCAGCATCTGGGCGCAGTTTCAAGTTGTGGTGCCAGTGCCGCTTTGTCTACGCTGGCTTTTCCTGCGCTATCCCCCGAGGGCTATTACGCCATTTCGCTGCTGCCCGATAGTGCCGCTAGCACCACGTATCTTGCCGAGGCCACTGCTACGGACAAGGGCGGTCAGGGGGAAGATAGCGTCTGTCCGGCTAGCTTGTTTCACTTGAATGAAAACGGGCCGGATATGTCGTCTGCAGCCAGGCGTGTCTGTTGGGGCGCGGGGTGAGCTTGCCATGCCCCGGCTTCGCGTGCTGCGTGCATGGTCTTTGCTGGAGATGCTGTTGGTGCTGGCGGTATTGGGCATCTTGCTGACTGTGGCTTTGCCTCATCTCTCGCTCTGGGTCGAGCGCCAGCGCCTGATTGCCGCAACCGAGCTGGTTTATCGCCAGTTACAGTTTGTACGCATGGAGGCGCTTAAACAGTCGCGTCCGATGTATATGCGCTTTATCGCCGGTGCTGCCGGGCAATGGCATTTTGCCGCCAGTGATGTGCCGGGTTGTGATCCCAGCGGACTGGATGCCCGCAAGGTTTGCGCTATCGCGGCGGCAGATGGTGGTGCGCGCTCGGTTGCCGTGTTTCATGGTCGCGATTACCCGGGCGTGCAGTTGCTGGTGAGCGGCTTTAGCGGCAACGAAGCGCGCTTCGAGCCGGTGCGCGGGGTGGCGGATAACGGGCGGGTGACTTTGCTGTCTGCAAGCGGTCTGGAGACGCGGGTGCTGGTCAGCATTCTGGGGCGTATCCGCGTCTGTTCGCCGGCCGGTGCGACACAGCTCGCGCCTTACCCTGATGCCGGCTGCCATGCGTAGCGTACGCGGGTTTTCCTTGCTGGATCTGATGCTGGGCATCACCCTGGCGTTGATCATTTTGGCGAGTGCCGGGGCTTTGTATGTGGCGCATGTGCGTAGCAGCAGTACGACGCTCAAGACCTTGCGTTTGAATGCCGACCTGCAGGCGATGATGGATGTGATGACTGCAGAGCTGCGCCGCGCCGGCTATTGGCATGCGGTGGCGGCCAGTGCGCCGTTGGCTAATCCTTTTTCTTCCGGTATGGACAATCTGGATACGGCGATGCCGGCTTGTGTGCGCTACAGCTATGACCGCGATAGCGATGGTCAGATCAGCGCAGATGAGCGTCTGGGTTTCAAGCTGCAAACTATCGCCGGCGTAATGAGTCTGCGTATGAAAACCAGCGGCCCGGCCTCCATGCTGTGCAGTAGTGGTAACTGGGAAAGCCTGTCCGATGGCGCACTTATGGCGGTGGATACGTTGCTGTTTGATGTATCCGCCAGCAAGTGTGTGAATGTGACCCGGGCGCAGCGTACGGACAGTGGCGGTTGTACGGCGCTATTGGCCAGCGCACAAAGCGGTGACCGCGTGGTCGAGGTACGTCTGCTCAAGGTCCGGCTGGGTGCTTATCTGCTGGCCGATCCATCTATCCGCCAGCAGCTGGAAAGTTCGGTACAGCTACGTAACCTGCGGGTTTTCTCCGCGCCTTAGGAGAACGGGTCGTGCGCGATGGTCGTAATCCCCGGCGTCAGGCAGGCATGCTTACCTTGGGCTTGGTGCTGGTCTTAATGATGGCTGTGGCATTGATGACGGTCTATGCCGCCCGAACATCCCTGCTCGAACTCAAGTTGTCCGCCAGCAGTTACCGTGCCAAGCAGGCGCTGGAGGCGGCCGAGGCAGGATTGCATTATGGCGTGGCTTATTATCTTGCCGGCGGAGCCGATCATAATGGTGATGGACAGCTGGATACGGATGCGACAGGAGCGCTGGCGCGCGGTCAGTTGGGTGGTCCGCGCTGGCAGGTGCAGTTTTGCGATGCCGCCAGCTTTGGGCCGGCTTGTGTGCTACCGGCCGCAGCGCCTGTCAGACTGCGCATTATGGCGACCGGCTTTAGCGATGATGGCAGCGCGCGGCGGGTGGTGAGCCAGCTGGTGATGGCCGAGCCGGTATTGCTGGCCGTGCCGGAGGCTACATTGCTTGCACGGCGCTTGGATGGCGCGTCGGGTGGCCGTCTGGAGGTGGTCAATAATCAGCGTCCGCTGACGATCAGGAGTGGTACCTTGCCGGTGCTGTCGTTTAGCACGCGCATTGCCCGTGATGGCTTACTGGATCAGGCGGGCTCGACCAATGCCAGCCCTGGCAGTGATGTACAGCTGGCCGATGCGGCTTTGGCAGCGCTATCCGAAGAAGCATTATTCCGTTCGTTTTTTGCCCTGGGCTGGGATGCGTTGAAGGCTTCTGCCGATATTCATCTCGCTGGTCACCAGCCTTTGCCTGAGGGTGATATGGCTGGCAAGGTGGTATTGCTGTCGGCGCTGGATGGCCAGCCGTACACCCGTTTGCCGGTCCGCCTGGGCAATCCAGCTGCGCCGGTGATTCTGCTAGTGGATGGCGAACTGGAACTGGCGGCGGGGAGTGTCGTGTTTGGTGTGGTTTATGCGCGCAAACTGTCCAGCCATGATGGCGCCAAGGTGCAGGGAGCCCTGCTGCTGGAGGCGCTGGGCCAAGTAGAGGGCACGCTGCAGCTGGAATACGACGCGGCGCTGTTGGCCAAGGCGCAAAGCCTGCGTCAGGAGTCTGTGCTCGCCAGCAGTTGGCGCGACTGGTAGGGGACATATATGCGCATGGTGCGGCACGGCTATGTTTTGCTGGAGGCACTGATTGCCTTATTGCTGTTGGCAGTGGGATTGTTGGCGGGCTTGCGTCTGGCTAGCACTACGCTGGCCAGTAGTGCCGAAGCCAAGGCGCATGCTTTTGCCCAGTACTATGCCGCGGATAAACTCGAGTCTTTGCGCGCCTTAATTGCTGCCGGGGAATACCTGCACACCACCTGTCCGGGGGCCGGCTCTTTATTGGCCAGCAGCCATACCGCAGAGCAAACAACCGTGCAAGGCACGATTTTCAGTCGTAGCTGGCAGGTGACGCCGCAATGTACGCCATCCTATCAGGCGCTCAGGGTCGAGGTGACGTGGCAGGACAAAGCCGGCCCGCATCGCGTAGAGCTGGCAAGCCTGCTGACATGGAGTGATCCGGCGCGTGTGCGCGAGCGGTAGTGGTGGAGGAGCAAGAACAAAAAACGCCACACTGAGTGGCGTTTTCATTTTGGGCGGAGATCGCTTACTGGTATAGCGGGTTATGCGGGTCAATGGCCATACCGTTTTTACGCACGGTATTCCACACCGGATAGGTATGCAGTTCATCGCGTAAGGTGGCGGCAAGGCTGGAGTAATCCTTGACGTTGCGTTGGTAAGAGTAAGCGCGCAACAGTGCCACTTTGGCAGCGGTATTGCTTGGCTCATGCTTCATGGTATCGCGCAGAACCATGATGGCATCGTCGATACGGCCATAGTGCAGAAAAACTTCTGCTTCACCTATGGGGTCGATACCGCGCTTGCGCGGAGGAACATAGCTCAGTTGGCGCCAAAGTTTGCGAGCGCTGTTGATGCTTGCCTGGCCTGCCAGTCCTGCAATTGCCGTAAACATCTTATTCCCCTTACCTGATGATGGCTAAGGCAAGATTACCAGCAGGAAAGAGAGGGCTCAATGCACGGTTGTATTAATTTCGCGATTTAGGGAACTATTGTTGTATAAAGCGACTAGTTAGTATTTCATTTAGCATATTATCTGGCAGCGTAGCGAGTTTTGAGCGGCCTATTGCACTCATTAATACAAAGCGAGTGCTACCATTCTCTGATTTTTTATCGTGCGCCATCAAGGACTTCCAGCGCGCCAAGCCCAGATTCGGTGCCAGGGTCGGCAGCTTTGCCGCTTGCAGCAAGGCATGGATACGCTGCACATCCTGCTCGCTTAAATCGCCTGACAAACGCGATGCCTCGGCCGCCAGCAGCATGCCTGCTGCGACGGCTTCGCCGTGCAGCCAGATGCCGAATCCCAGCCCTGCTTCGATGGCGTGGCCGAAGGTATGTCCCAGATTGAGCAGGGCGCGGATACCTGCTTCTTTTTCATCCTGGCCGACAATTTCGGCCTTCATGCGACAGCAATGTTCGACGGTGTAAGCCAGTACGGTTTTGTCGCGCGCGAGTAGTGCTGGCATTTGCGCTTCCAGGTAAGCAAAAAATGCGGCATCACCCAGCAGACCGTATTTGATCACTTCGGCAAGCCCGGCGGATAACTCGCGATCGGGCAGGGTATCCAGCAGATCCATATCGGCGATCACCGCACGCGGCTGGTAGAAAGCGCCGATCATGTTTTTGCCGTGCGGATGATTGATGGCTGTCTTGCCGCCGACCGAAGAGTCGACCTGTGCCAGTAGCGTCGTCGGGATCTGAATAAAGGGCACGCCGCGCTGGTAGCAGGCGGCGGCAAAGCCGGTCATATCGCCGATCACCCCTCCCCCTAGCGCAATCAGGGTGGTCTTGCGCTCGCAGCCTTGCTCCAGCAGTACATCAAAAATCCGGTTCAGCGTTTCCCAGGTTTTGAAGTCCTCGCCATCGGGCAGCACGATATCGAGCGTGCTGACGCCTTGCGCGCTGAGCGTTGCCTTAAGCCGGGTCAGGTACAGTGGGGCAACCGTGGTGTTGCTAACGATGACGGCCTTGTTTTGTGGCAGGTGGGCGGCGACCAGCTCGCCCCTGTCCAGCAGACCCTGGCCGATATGGATAGGGTATTGCGTGTCGGGCAGTACGAGGTCAAGGGTTTTCATGCTTGGACGCTTCCGGAGGTGGGCCCTGGAGGCGGGCGAGCCGCTCCTCCAGCTGGCAAACCAGCAGATTGACATTCTGCTGGCTGGTATCGATCACGATGTCGGCAATTTCGCGGTATAGCGGGTCACGTTCGGTAAACAGTGCCTCCAGCTTGGCGCGCGGATCTGCTGTTTGCAGCAGCGGGCGATTGGTACAGTGCTGGGTACGGGTCAGGATGTCATCTATGCTGGCGCGCAGATAGATCACGGTGCCATGGCGAGCCAGCAATTGGCGGTTGACCGGGCTGAGGATGGCACCGCCGCCGGTGCCCAGCACGATATCCTGCTGCTGCACCAGTTCGGTGATGACCAGGGTTTCACGCTCGCGAAAACGCCGCTCCCCCTCGATGTCGAAAATGGTCGCAATGCGCACTCCTGTGCGCTGCTCGATCTCGTAATCCGAGTCATAGAAGGTCTTGCCGCTGCGCCTTGCCAACGCGCGTCCGACGGTCGTCTTGCCGGCCCCCATTAGGCCGACCAGGAATAAGTTGCCAGCCAGTTTCATGCTGGGCATTGTATCGGATGTCATTGTGTGCTGTCGCCGCTTCAGCGGATCAAAGTTTCGCTTTCCACGATGCGTGGCGTGATGAAGACCAGAAGCTCACGGCGATCGTTCTTACGCGAGTTGCTGCGGAACAGATGGCCGAGTACCGGGATATCGCCCAACAGCGGAACTTTGCTGACGGTGTCGCTCTCGTCCTGGATGTAGATGCCGCCGATTACCACGGTATTGCCATCTCCGATGCGCACCTGAGTCTTGACCTCACGCTTGTCGATGGACGGTTCGCCATTGACCGATTTCAGGAAGTTGGCCGCATCCTTGTTGACCTGTACGTCGAGGATGATCTCGTTGTCCGGCGTGATTTGCGGGGTTACATCCAGCACCAGGTTGGCTTCTTTGAATTCGGTCGTTGTCCCGCTGTCGGCACTGGTCGACTGGTACGGTATTTCGATACCTTCCTTGATGATGGCTTTGGTACGGTCGGCGGTCAGCACGCGTGGGCTGGATACGATCTTGCCTTTGCCTTGGGTCTGCATAGCTTGCAGTTCCAAACCGATAATGGAGCTGGCACCCTTGAAAATGATTCCTACATTGCCGCCGGTTAAGCTGGACGGAAGGTTGATATTGGGGGTCGTTGGCAGCGTTGCAGGGCCACCTGGTAGTGGCGTACCTCCCGCTGGACCGTAGCCAGAACCGACCGATGTATCACCTCCGACTTTGGCAAAACCCAGCTTCACACCCAGATCGCGCTGGAAAGTGTCGCTGACCTCGACGATGCGCGCCTCGATCAGTACCTGCTTGGACGGTTTGTCGATAATAGCCAGCACGGCGCGGATCTCATCCAGCACGGCTGGTTTCTCGCGCACGATCAGCTGGTTGGTCTTGGCGTCGGCATAGGCCGATGCTTTCACTCCGTTATTGCTGCTGGCGGTCGCAGTTGCCGCGTTGGCCTTGTCCTTGCTGTCGATATCGACCAGACCGGCGATAGCTGTCATGACTTCTTCCACTGTGCGGTACTTGATCTGGAAGACTTCGGTGACCAAGGGCTCTTGCAAGGTGGTCGCTTCCTTGGCTTCGGCCGCCTGTTTGGCCAGCGCAATCATGTCGGCTTGTGGTGCGATACGGATCACATTGCCGACCTGACGCTTGGCCAGCCCTTTTTGCTGCAAGACGATATCCAGCGCCTGATCCCACGGTACATCTTTCAGGCGTAAGGTCATGGTGCCGGTGACCGTGTCGCCGGTGACCAGATTGAAGCCGGCAAACTCGGCCAGTGTCTGCAGCAAGGCGCGCACTTCGACATTCTGGAAGTTCAGCGACAGCTTTTCGCCTTTGTAGATGGTCTTGCCCAATGCCATCAGTGCGGCATTGGCCTGCTCGGTCGAAATCTTGCGCACTTCTACGACCAGTTGCTGATTGGCCTGATAGGAGGAAAACTCCCACTCGCCCGCGTTTTGCAAGACGATGCGGCTGCCCTTGCCCAGATTGCTGGCATCGATACTCTGTACCGGAGTACCGAAATCGGTGACATCCAGCCGTCTCTCCAGCCGGCGCGGTAGCGGTGCGCCCAGATTGATGATGAGGCTTTTGCCGCTGCGGCTGACATCGGTGGCGCTGCTGGCGTTAGGCAGATCGATCACGACCCGACCCGAAGCATCGCTGCCACGGCGAAAATCCACCAGGCGGATGTCGCTGCCCGAAATGTTGGCAACATAAGCGGGGGCTGCAGCCACTGGCGCGCTGCTGAAAGGGGCCGTGATGCTGGCGGCTGGTACACGCTGCTGCACATTGCCCAGTGTGACCAGGATGCGGTTGCCTTCCACCCGGGTCTGGTAGGGGCTGTTTTTGGCTAGCGACAGGATGACGCGGCTACGCTCGCCTGCCGCAACAATGGTCGCGTTATTGAGCAAGGGGCCGGGCAGGGCCAGTTGTGTTTTGGCAAGACTGCTGCCCGTGTCGATAAAGTCGAAGGCAATGCGTGGCGGATTGGACAGCGCAAAGCTCTTGGGTAACAGGGCAGGCTTGGCCAGCGTGATCGCCAGTACCTGCTGGTCGCCGTTGCCAGGCAAGGTTTCGATCTTGGTAATGCTATTGCCGGCAGCCCACGCCAGGTTGGAGGAGATAAGCAGGCTGCCCGCCAGCATGGTCAGTTGTCTTGTTGTTTTCATTTACTTTGCCCTTGTTCATCTGCCAGCAGAATATCGGTTTCGCGTTTGACCCACTCGCCGTTGCTTTCTTCTACCGTCTCGACCAGCTTGATCTGTGCATCGAGTACGGCCGTCACCCTGCCGTAATTGGTACCGATAAAGCTACCGGCTCGCACTGGATACACCATGCCATCCGGTGTCTGGATCAGACCGTGGCGTATGCCCTTGATCTGCAGGCTGCCAACCATTTTCAGCTGTTCCAGTCCATACTTTTCCAGCGGGTCGCGCGGGCGTTTGAAGTCGGGTGCATTGGCGCTATTCTGGCTGCCCGCCGTCTTGAATCTGTTCGCGTCAAATGGCGACAGCAGGCCGAAACCGGTGTAGTCAATAGTGGTAGCCGCAGCGTTTAGTTGCGGAATCGGTTCAACCTTGCCGACCAAGCCGTGGCCTTGCTGTTGCATCCAGCTATCGATATCGTCGGATGCTGTTGTGCAGCCAGCCAGTAACAGCGGCCATAGCAGCCGGGAAAGCGCGGTTTTCATGGTTGTGCTCACTTTCCCTTCTCCTTGGCGCTGGCCGTCGCTGCGGCGCGTTCGGCGGGTTCCAGCGTGCGGTAGGTCTTGGCCGTTGCCTGCAGGGTGAGGCGGCCATCTTTGCCGGCCGCCGGGGTCAGCGAAATATCTCCGATGGTGACAATGCGCGACATCCGGGCAACATCCGACACAAAAGTGGCTAGGTCATTGTAAGTACCATTCAGACGCAGCTCGATCGGCAGCTCGGCCAACTCGGTGCCGCGGATTTCCTGGCCGGGGCGGAATAGTTCGAATTGCAGGCCGCGACCCACGCCCGCCTGGTTGATCTCTGCCAGTACGGATGCCATCTCTGCTTTGGTTGGCAGTTGACGGATTAGGTTGCCAAAACTTTTTTCTATCTCTTTGAGCTGGGCTTGTAGTGCCTCCAGATTGGCCAGCTGGCGGCGTTGGTCGATATATTGGGTTTTCAGCTCGGCTTCGCGCGCTTCGGCGGCGGCAATTTCATCGCGTTGCGGGCCCAGAACCACAAAGTAGCCGGCCAGCAGGATAAATATGGCCATCACGCCCAGCGTGATCAGCTGGGAGCGTAGTGGCCAGTTCTGGATGTCGTTGAAGTCGAGGTTGCGCAGCTCGTCCAGATTGATATTCAGGTTCACTGTGGCGCTCCTGTCTTGTGGGCTTCTTGCTCGCCTTGTGTCTGCAGCGCCATCGTCAGGCTGAATTCGCTGGCGCGCAGATTGCCAAGCGCGGCGGCTTTCACTTCTATCAGTACCGGATTAATGAACAGGCCGGAGTCGGATAAAGTGCCCATATAGTTGGAAACGCGAGCGCCGGATTGTGCGTAGCCGGACAGGGTGATGGTGTTGCCGGCTTGTTTGAAATCCTTGAGATAAACCCCTTCCGGCATAAAGCGGATCAGGTCATCAAACAGGCGCACCGCCTGCGAGCGGCCATTTTGCAGCTGGGCGGCCTGGTCTTTGCGCGCAAGCAAAGCAGCGCGTTGTTGGCGCAACTCGGTGATCTTGCCCAGTTTGACGCTCAGTTCGGCAATGGCACTATCCAGACGCTGGTTGCGGGACAATTGCTTGTCCAGTGCATGGCTTTGCAGGGCATAGCCGGCGGCCAGCAGCAAGGCGCTACCGGCAATGGCCAGTGCCAGCATGTTCTGGAAGCGGCGTCTGTGATCCGCGCGCCGCATTTCCCGGTATGGGAGCAGGTTGATGCGTATCATCAGTCGAATTTCCTTAGTGCAAGACCACAGGCAACCAGCAGGGCAGGCGCATCCAGCAACAGATCTTTAATCGGAATGCCGGGGGCTTGGGTCATGGTGGTGAAGGGGTTGGCAATCATGGTGCTGATCTGGGTGCGCAGGGCAACAGCGTCATCCAGACCTAGCAGCATGCTGCTGCCGCCGGCGAGCAGGATGTAGTCGACGCGCAGATATTGCGACACACTGACCGTGGTGTAGAAGAATTGCAGCGCGCGCTGGATCTCTTGTGATAAAGAGTCGACAAAGGGCTGCAGCAGTTCGAATTCATAGCCTTCGGGCAAGAGCATGCTGCGCTTGCCTTTTTCCGCCTCTTCATGGGTCATGCCGTAGCGGCGCTGGATTTCACGTGTCAGCTGGGTGCCGCCGAATGCCTGTTCGCGGTAATACAACTGCTGGCCGTTGCGGATCACAGAGCAGTGAATCTTGGTGGCGCCGATATCAAACAGGGCAAAGGTTTGGTTGAAGCCCTGATCTGGCAGCTGCATTTGCAACTGCTCGAACGCGGTCAGCATGGCAAAGGCTTCGACATCCATAATGGCCGTTGTGAATCCTGCCATTTCACCGATGGCCAGGCGCTCTTCGACTTTTTCCTTGCGCGAGGCACATATCAATACCTCCAGATCGTCGGCATGGGTTGGCGCGGGTCCCAGTACCTGGAAGTCGAGATTGACCTCATCCAGCGGGAAGGGGATGTATTGGCTGGCTTCACTTTCGACCTGAAACTCCAGATCCGTTTTGTCCTGACCGGCCGGCACCAGTATTTTTTTGTAAATTGCCATGGTCGTGGGCAGCGCCATGACAACCCGGCTGCAGTGGCTGCCCAGCCGTGCGCGCGCACGGCGCAGCGTGTCAGCAACCGCTTCGATGTCATTGATGTTGCCTTCGTTCATCGCGTCCTTGGGCAGGGGCTCGATGACGTAGCGTTCCAGCAGGAGGTTTTTGCCTTGGCGGCCGATTTCGACCATCTTGATAGCGCTTGAACTGATATCCAGTCCGATCAGGCTGTCTGCTGTCTGGCGGCGTCCCGCTAGCAGACTGCTCAAGGATTTGGGTAATTCCAGTTTGCCACCCAGCATGTCGTTATCGGCTCTTTCCTTAGATATGGAAAGTAGCCGCCTCCCTTTAATAATGACCAATTATTCTTAAGTGCGGAACTTTGCCAGCGCTTCCGGGTAAAACGGTATAATCAGGGCTCGATTTTTCTTTCGAACCATTATGTTGCTGCGAATCCTGAAGCTTGTGCTGGGCTCCATACTCGGTATCACGACACTTGCGGTCGGTGTGCTGGCTGTTGCCATTCTTGTCACCTGGCCGCGTTTGCCCAATCTGGACATCCTGACCGATTACCGCCCCAAGATCCCGCTGCGCGTCTATGCCGCCGACGGTGCGCTGATTGGTGAATTCGGAGAAGAGCGCCGCTCGTTCTCCCGTATTCACGACGTGCCGCCGCTGATGCGTCAGGCGCTGCTATCCGCTGAGGATGAACGCTTTTACCAGCATGGTGGTGTAGATTATGTCGGTGTTCTTAGAGCCGCGCTAGGAAATATAGTATCTGGGCATACGCGGTCCGGTGCAAGCACCATTACCATGCAAGTGGCTAAAAACTTCTTCTTATCAAGTGAAAAGACTTTTAGCAGGAAGTTTAATGAAGCGCTGCTGGCATTCAAGATCGAACATACCCTGTCCAAGGACCAGATTCTCGAGCTGTATCTGAACCAGATCTATCTCGGGCAGCGTGCCTACGGTTTTTCGGCCGCCTCGCAAGCCTATTTCGGCAAGCCTTTGAATGAGTTAAGCGTGGCGCAATTTGCCATGCTGGCCGGCTTGCCCAAGGCGCCTTCCTCGTACAACCCGGTTGCCAATCCCGAGCGTGCCCGTTTGCGCCAGTTGTATGTTTTGCGTCGCATGCATGAGCTAGGCCATATTTCGACAGCTCAACTAGAGGCGGCCAAGGCCGAGCCGCTGGGCTTAGCCAAGCCTGCACGTGACACCGGCGTGCCTGCGCAGTTTGTGGCGGAAATGGTACGTCAGGACATGTACCAGAAGTATAAGGATGCGGCCTATACCGAAGGCTTCCGCGTCTATACCACCATCGATAGCCGCAACCAGCGCTGGGCTTTTGACTCACTGCGTGCCGGGCTGATGGATTACGACCGCCGTCTGGGCTATCGCGGGCCAGAGTCATTTGTCGATCTGGGCGCGATGACCGAAGAGCGGGATGAGGCGCTGGATGAGGCGCTGTCGTCGATTCGCGATAGTGGCGAGCTTGAGCCGGGTGTGGTGTTGTTTGCTTCACCGTCGGAAGTAAAGGTTTACTTGCGCGGCAGCCGTTTTGCCACGGTCAAGGGGCCGGGCTTGTCGTTTGCCCGCCGCGCCCTGTCCAGCAAGCTGACGCCGGCACAGCAGATACGGCCGGGTGCCGTGGTGCGTATCCAGCCCAACCCGAAAGGCTATTGGGAAATCGCCCAGATGCCCGAGGTGGAAGGGGCCTTTGTTTCGATGGATCCGCGCACCGGTGCCATCAAGTCGCTGGTCGGGGGCTTTGATTTCAACCGACGCAGCTTTAACCACGTGACGCAGGCATGGCGCCAGCCGGGCTCGACTTTCAAGCCTTTTATTTATTCGGCAGGTCTGGATCGCGGCTTTACTGCATCAACTCTGATTAACGATGCACCATTGTCGATAGACCCGGCCAGCATCGGGGGCCAGCGCTGGGAACCCAAAAACGACGATAACCGTTACGCCGGCATGATTTCGATGCGCCGTGCCTTGGCCTTGTCCAAAAATATGGTGTCCATCCGCATCCTGCAGGCGGTAGGTACCGACTACGGCCAGCAATATGCACAGCGTTTCGGTTTTTCGGCCAAGAATAATCCGGCCTATCTGACCATGGCGCTGGGAGCCGGTCTGGTGACGCCCTTGCAGATGGCCGAGGGCTATTCGGTGTTTGCCAATGGCGGCTACCGTACCCGCGCCTATTTCATCGACCGCATTGAAGACCTGAATGGTCGCGTGATTGCGCGTACCGCGCCGGCGGTGGCCGGACAGGGGGCGACCCAGGTGATCGATCCGCGCAATGCTTTTATTACCAGCAGCCTGTTGCGCGATGTGATCCGCTTTGGTACCGCCAACCGTGCCATGAGCCTGGGGCGTTCCGATCTGGCGGGGAAAACCGGTACCACCAATGATTTCCGTGATGCCTGGTTTGCCGGTTTTAGTCCGAATCTGGTCGCGGTGACCTGGGTGGGCTATGACCAGCCGCGCAGTCTGGGGCGCTTCGGTTATGGCGGGACGGCCGCCTTGCCGATCTGGACCAACTATATGGCTAATGCGCTCAAGGGACAGCCCGAAGTCGACCTGCCGCCGCCCGAGGGTATTGTGGTGAGGCCTGGAGCCGGTCTGCGCGGAGGCGACGAGTACTATATGGAAGAGTTCCAGCGCACCAATCCCGAATTGCAGATCAATAACCGTGGTTCGGTGCCGGGAGCGGCCAAGCCTGCCGAAGAGGAGGCCGCAGTGCCGGTGGCACCACCCGATGCGGCGCAGGATGCGGTGGAAAATGTGAAAGAATTGCTGTTCTGAGCATACGGGCAGCGCCTCCGGTTTGAGAGGCGTTGCCCCTTTTTCGTCAAGCCTGGGTGAGCAGGCTCAATACATTCTGTGGCGGTCGGCCGATCACGGCGCGCTGTTCGCACTGTGCGATGGGGCGCTCGATCAGTATCGGGTTGTCGTGCATGGCGGCGATCAGCTGCCGGCGCTCCAGCGCGATATCGTCCAGATACAGCATCTGGTATTCCTCTTCATGCCGGCGCATCAGCTGGCGCGGCTCCAGCTCCAGCAAGCTTAGCAATTGGTCCAGTTCTTCAATGCTGGGCGTTTGCTTCAGATATTCGATGACTTCGATTTGAGCGCCTGCATCCTGTAACAGTTGCAGTGCCTCGCGTGACTTGGAACAGCGCGGGTTGTGGTAAAGGCGGATCATGCCATCTCCTTCGTTTCTTGGGTAACGGAAAACCGCCACCCTGTTTGTGACTCTATCCGGAATGCAGCATGCCACCATCTGTCACCCAGCGCCACGGGGCACTCGCTTTCTTGTTGGCGGCGCTGTCCACGGTCGGCCCGTTTTCCATCGACACCTTTTTGCCGGCCATGCATGCCATCGGTGAGGCATTGGGCGTGGACGCGATAGAAATCCAGCAGGCGCTGACGGTGTATCTGCTGTGTTACGCCTTTATGATGCTGTGGCACGGAGCCATTTCCGATGCGGTGGGGCGGCGCCGTGTTTTACTGGCGTCGACTTTATTGTTTGGCGTGGCATCGCTAGGCTGCGCGCTGGCGCCCAATCTGGGCACGCTGCTGCTGTTTCGCGCCTTGCAGGGCTTGTGTGGCGGGGCGGGGCTGGTGGTGGGGCGGGCGATTATCCGAGATTGTCTGGACGGGGCCGCAGCGCAGCGACTGATGTCGCAGGTGACCATGCTGTTCTCGCTGTCACCGGCGATTGCACCGGTGGTGGGCGGTTTTCTGTATGGCGGTTTTGGCTGGCGTTCGATTTTCGTGTTTATGGCGCTGATCGGTTTCGGCCTGTTTGCCATGAGCTGGTTTGCCTTGCCGGAAACCCATCCGCCGGAAAAGCGCCAGGCTTTGCGTTTTTCCACGATGTGGCAGGCTTATCTGACCGTGCTTCGCAAGCGCGAATTCCAGTTGCTGGCCGCGGCTGTGTCATGCAACTTCGCCGGCTTCTTCCTGTATATCCCGTCGGCGCCGGTGTTTTTAATGCGCCATCTTGGGCTGGGGCCGGACGAGTTTTTGTGGATGTTCGGCCCGGCCGTTGGCGGCATCATGCTGGGCGCTTTCCTGTCGGGCAAGATGGCCGGGCGGCGCGGCGCGCGCGAGCTGGTGTCCATCGCCTACTGGATGATGTTTATTGCCGCAGCCACCAATCTGGCGGTGTGTTTGTGGTTGCCGGCCGGCGTGCCGCAAAGCGTGCTGCCCCTGATGCTGTACACCACAGGCATGTCGCTGGCGTCGCCTTCCATCACCCTGACCCTGATGGACCAGTTTCCCGAACTGCGTGGCACGGTATCTTCCCTGCAGGGCTTCACCCAGACCATGCTGGCCAGTATCGTTGCCGGCGTGGTGTCGCCCCTGGTATGGGGCAGCCCGCTGATGCTGGCGCTGACCATGACAGCCTTTTTGACGCTGGGTTTTGCCTTCCGTTACGCCTACCGGCGGCGTGTCGGCCGCGCCTCCTGCCTTGAGCGCTAAAAAGGTCAGGCGGCGGCCTCGACCAGCGTCGCGTTCAATACCTTGACCACATCGGCAGGGTCTATCCCTATCAGATAGCCGCGCTTGCCGCCATTGATATAGATGCGCGGCAAGTCGGCGATGCTGGCCTGCATATAAACCGGCATGGCGTGGCGCGTGCCGAAGGGGCTGGTGCCGCCAACCTGATAGCCGCTGTGTTTGTCGGCGGTTTTGGGGTCGCACGGCATGACTTTTTTCACGCCTATGGCGCGTGCCAGCAGGCCGGTCGCCACTTCGCGGTCGCCATGCATCAGCACGATCAGCGGTTTTTTGTGTTCGTCTTCCATTACCAGCGTTTTCACGACGCAATGCTCGTCTACGCCCAGTTCCTGCGCCGACACGCGTGTGCCGCCGCGCTCTTCGTATTTATACAGATGATCGCTAAAGGCGATGCCGTGCTCGCGCAGTAGTCGTACCGCCTGGGTCACCGGAGTTTTTTCCTTGGCCATGGTGCTCTTTGTCGATAAAAAACCATGCTAGCTTAGAGTCGCTCAGGCTGCCGGTAAAGTCCGGCTTACATATGCCATGGCTGCCCCAATACGCTGCCTTGCCCGCCGTGGCGTGCCAGATTGTCGGCTATGGCCTGCATCGCCAGCCAGCGCGGGCCGCACCAGTCGGGCGCAATCAGCGTTGGCGCTTGCGCTGTAGCGGAAACGCGGTGGTAGACCACTTCGGGCGGGGTGGCGCGGATCAAATCGGCCGCCAGCG
Organism: Aquitalea sp. S1-19; assembly: GCF_024343515.1. Classification (NCBI taxonomy): domain Bacteria; kingdom Pseudomonadati; phylum Pseudomonadota; class Betaproteobacteria; order Neisseriales; family Chromobacteriaceae; genus Aquitalea; species Aquitalea sp. S1-19. The sequence continues at coordinate 52,502 of NZ_RJTZ01000001.1, forward strand.
CCGCGTATTCGTCCAGCGGCATCGGCATGACTTCGCGTCGCTGGTATTGCGCCGCCATGCGACTGCCTTTCACGATCATCAGCGGGTGTAGCTTGAGGCCTTCGACGCCGATGTCGAGTACGGTCTTTAGTGTGCTGTGGATATCTGCATGGCTTTCGCCGGGCAGGCCGGCAATCAGGTGGGTGCAGACCTTGAGCCCGCGCAGATGCGCGCGCGCCACCGCGTCGCGGTAGTCGGCCAGCGTGTGGCCGCGGCGTATGGCTTCCTGTGTCTTGTCGTGCGCGCTTTGCAGACCCAGCTCCAGCCAGACCTCCATGCCCTGCGCCTGATAGCCGGCCAGCAGGTCCAGTGCCGCATCCGGTACGCAGTCGGGACGGGTGCCGACACACAAGCCGACGATATCGGACTGGGTAGCGGCCTCGTCATAGAGTGCTTTCAGGGTTTCGACTTCGGCATAGGTGCTGGTGTAGGCCTGAAAATAGGCCAGATAGCGCCGTGCGCGGTCGGTGCGAATCTTTTCGCGGGCGATCTGTTCGCTGATGGAGAGAATGCCGGCATCGCGACCGAAGCTTTTTACATTGCAAAAGGTGCAGCCGCCACGGCCCAGCGTGCCGTCGCGGTTGGGGCAGGTGAAGTCGCCGGCGAGTGACAGCTTATGCACGCGTTCGCCGAAGCGTGCCTTGAGGTAATGGCCGAAGGTGTGGACGTAGTGATCGAGTTGCATGGCGGCCGGAAAAAACCGCACAGCTTAACAGTCCGGTGAAAATGAATCCCTGTGCTGGATCAAAGACTTGGGTGTGGATGGCTTTCCGCTTCCGCCCTGGGTCTTAGAACCTGTTCACGATCTGCTGCGCATCAGCGATACGGCGTTGAAAACGGTTTCGAAATGCTCATGTACCACCTGTACATTCCGCTTTCTCAGCCGTTTTCGCCTTGTCTCGCCCTCGCTCGCGAGATCGTGAACACGCTCTTATAAGCGGTGCCAGCCAAACAGATACAGCACACCGAAGATGGCCGAGCTGATCACCAGTGCCTGCGCGAGGATGAGGACCCATTCGCGCAGGGTCTTTTTCTGGCTGCGGTCAAACAGCCAGCGATAGGCTGCATACAGCACAAAGCACAGAACGAAAAATTTGAACAGGCGACCGAACATGGCTAAGGCGGGGGATATGGGGGCTCATTATTGCTTTGTACTTGAAGCTTACGCAAGTCTGCCCAAACGATATAATGGCTGACCGCTTACATGGCGATTTTTTCGAGGCCGCAATCACCCATGTCCGTTACTCCCTCTTCTGTCGGGATAGTCAGTGCCCAGTATGCGGCGTTTGATACTCCGCTTGCGCTTGCCTGTGGGGCCGTACTGCCGGCTTATCAGCTGGCATTCGAGACCTATGGCACGCTGAATGCGGCCAAAAGCAACGCCATCCTGATCTGCCACGCCTTGTCCGGCCACCACCATGTGGCCGGGCGTTATAGCGAGTCCGACAAGAGTGCCGGCTGGTGGGACAATATGATTGGGCCGGGCAAGCCCATCGATACCGAGCGCTTCTTCGTGGTCGGGGTCAATAATCTGGGCGGCTGCCATGGCTCGACCGGGCCGTCCTCGATCAATCCGGCCAGTGGCCAGCCCTGGGGGGCGGACTTCCCCATGGTGACGGTGGCGGACTGGGTGATCGCGCAGGCCCGACTGGCCGACCGATTGGGCATCGAGCGCTGGGCGGCGGTGATAGGTGGCAGTCTGGGCGGCATGCAGGCACTGGACTGGAGCATACGTTTCCCCGAACGCATCGCTCATGCGCTGGTGATCGCCTCGGCGCCCAAGCTGTCGGCGCAGAATATTGCTTTTAATGATGTGGCGCGTCAGGCCATCCTCACCGACCCCGAGTTTCATGGCGGCAACTTTTACGGCCAGGGCGTGTTGCCGCGTCGCGGCCTGCGCCTGGCGCGCATGCTGGGCCATATCACCTATCTGTCGGATGACGGCATGGGCGAGAAATTCGGCCGCATGTTGCGCTCGGGCGAATACCAGTTCGGCTTCGATGTCGAGTTCGAGATCGAGTCTTATCTGCGCTATCAGGGCGACAAATTCTCCGACAGCTTCGATGCCAATACCTATTTGCTGATGACCAAGGCGCTGGATTATTTTGATCCGGCGCGCGAATACGGTGGCGATCTGGTCAAGGCCTTGCAGCGTGCCAGCGCCGGTTTTCTGGTGGCCAGCTTTACTTCGGACTGGCGCTTCTCGCCCGAGCGCTCGCGCGAGACGGTCAAGGCGCTGGTCGCCGCCGGACGGCGCGTCAGTTATGCCGAGATCGAGTCGGCACACGGCCACGACGCCTTTTTGATGCTGGACCCCCCTTATGTAGAGCTGATGCGTGCCTATCTGGGCCGCGTTGCTGCGGAGATAAGCGCATGAGTACCCCTGCCTTGCGACCGGATCTGGCGCTGGTCGCCGACTGGATCAAACCTTCTTCGCGCGTGCTCGACCTGGGCTGCGGCTCGGGCGAATTGCTGGCTCACTTGCAGCAGAGCAAACAGGTGAGCGGCTATGGCGTCGACTTTGCCGTCGACAATGTGGTGCGCTGCGTTGAGGCCGGTATCAATGTGCTGCAGGCCGACCTGGAGGCGGGCCTGGCCGAGTTTGGCGATGCGAGCTTCGATGTAGTGGTGCTGTCGCAGACCATACAGGCCATGCTGCACACCGAGCAGATCCTGATCGAGATGCTGCGCGTCGGGCGTGAAGCTATCGTCACCTTCCCCAATTTCGGCTACTGGGGCAACCGCTGGCAGATTATGCGCGGGCGGATGCCGGTGTCGGAAACCATGCCTTACCAGTGGTACAACACGCCGAACATCCACTGGTGCATGCTGGGGGATTTCGAAGCGCTGTGTGCCAAGAACGGCATACGCGTGCTGGAGCGGGTGGTGATGGACAAAGGGCGGCGCATCGATTTCATGCCCAATTTATTGGGCAGCCTGGCGTTTTACCGCGTCAGCCGGCAATAAAGGCCGGGCCGGCATGTCGGGCAGCGGGGGCGTGGCGTAGAATGCCCGCTTTGCTGCTCTGCCCCTCTACCCCGATTGAAAAGGCTGTCCCCGCTTATGACTGACGCACCCACCGACTGGAAGCATGAGATCCTGTCGCGCAAGATGCTGATTTGCGTCTTTACCGGTTTTGCCTCCGGCCTGCCTCTGTATCTGCTGATCAACCTGCTGCCGGCCTGGCTCAGAAGCGAGGGCATAGACCTCAAGGCTATCGGCCTGTTTGCCTTGATCCAGTTGCCGTTTACCTGGAAATTCGTCTGGGCACCGCTGATGGACCGCTTTACGCCGCCGCTGTTTGGCCGGCGCCGTGGCTGGATGCTGCTGACCCAGTGTGCACTCTTGCTGTCGATGATGGGCTTTGGCCTGTTCTCGCCGCAGCAGGATCTGATGACTATCGCGGCGCTGGCGCTGGGGGTGTCATTCTTTTCTGCCAGTCAGGATGTGGTGATCGATGCCTTCAGGCGCGAGATATTGTCCGACCGCGAACTGGGTTTGGGCAACACCATCCATATCAATGCCTATCGCCTGTCCAGCCTGATTCCGGGCTCGCTGGCGCTGATTCTGGCCGACCATCTGCCATGGGCGCAGGTGTTTGTAATTACCGCCGTGTTTATGTTGCCCGGCATTGCCATGACGCTGATGGTAAGCGAGCCTGCGCTGGCAGCCGCCACTCCCAAGACCCTGCGCGAGGCGGTAGTCGAGCCGTTTCACGAGTTTATCGGGCGCAGTGGCGTCAAGGGCGCGCTGCTGATTCTGGGTTTCATCTTTCTCTACAAGCTGGGTGACAGCATGGCCACTGCGCTGGCGACGCCGTTTTATATGGATATGGGGTTTTCCAAGTCCGAGATCGGGCTGGTCGCCAAGCATGCCGGGCTTTGGCCGGCGGTGATTGGCGGCTTGCTGGGCGGTGCCTGGATGATCAAGTTGGGCATCAACCGCGCCTTGTGGGTGTTCGGCGTGGTGCAGGTGCTGTCGATTCTGGGTTTTGCCTGGCTGGCGATGCATGGCCGCTTTGCCGAGGTTGGTGCGACGGAGCTGTCCAGCCTTGCGCTGGTGATCGGTTTCGAAGCACTGGGGGTGGGGCTGGGTACGGCGGCGTTTGTCGCCTTTATCGCGCGCACCACCCATCCTGCTTACACCGCCACCCAGTTTGCGCTGTTTACCAGCCTCGCCGCCGTGCCGCGCACGGTGGCCAATGCCGGCACCGGCTATCTGGTCGACAGTCTGGGCTGGACCGTATTTTTTCTGATTTGTACCGTATTGGCGCTGCCAGGCATGGCTTTGCTGCACAAGGTCGCGCCATGGAAGGAGGCATAAGCGTGAGATCTCCGCTTGCTGTTTTAGGGCTGCTGATGAGTGGCATGGCATGGGCCGATGCCAGTGCCGTGCAAGCGTCGATGCCGGCGCTGGAGAGCAGTGCGCCGCTGGCGGTGCCGGCCACGCCGCTCGTCGCCATCCCGGAGGCGCCGAAGCCCGCCCCGGTGGTCGAACCCGCCTTGGGTTCGGTGCCTTTTCGGGTTGACTACCGTTGCGCGGGGGCGCAACAGATTAGTGTGCTGTATCCGGCCTATGCCGATGCAGACACGCAGCCTATCCGCCTGCGCTGGAAGGGGTATAAGTACCGCTTGAGCCTGGCAGTGAGCGGCAGCGGAGCACGCTACGCCAGCCGCCAGCTGGTGTGGTGGACCAAGGGCGATAGCGCATTTTTGAGCACGCGCGGTGGCCGGATGCTGGTGCGCCAGTGTGTGGCGCAGCCGAACTAGGCTGCGGTGTTAGCCGCAGCACGGCGGCTAGGGATGGCCTGCCATATTGACGCGTACGGCCTGACAGCGAAAAGCGTACCTGTCCGGCCATCACCTCGCATCCGTCCTCCGGGTTGGTGCGCACCTGTTTGCTGCTTTGGCGTGCTCGCGCATGCTGCAGGCTTTGAGTTGGCAGATACCGGTTGAAGCTTAGACCGAAAGTTTTTTTGCCATCTCAGCCAGACGCTTGCCCTGTGCCAGCGCTAGCTTGCGCTCGGCTTCGCTGATTGCATGATCGTTCTTGAGGCCAGCGACATGGCTGACACCATAAGGCGTACCGCCGCTGGTGGTCGCGGCCAGTTCAGGCTCGGTATAGGGCAGGCCCAGCAGCACCATGCCGTGATGAAGAAGCGGAATCATCATCGAGGTGAGCGTGGTCTCTTGTCCGCCGTGCATGGAGGCGGTGCTGGTAAACACACAGGCCGGCTTGCCGGCCAGCGTGCCGGCCATCCATTCGGCGCTGGTGCTATCGATAAAATATTTCATTGCGCCAGCCATATTGCCGAAACGGGTCGGGCTGCCTAGCGCCAGGCCTATGCACTCGGCCAGATCGGCGCGCTCGACATAGGGCGCACCTGCGTCCGGTACCGTCGCCTCGGTGGCTTCGCATACCGTCGATACCTTGGGGACGGTGCGCAAGCGTGCGCGGCAGCCGTCTACACTGTCGATACCGCGTGCGATCAGGCGCGCCAGTTCGCGGGTTGCGCCGTGCTGGCTGTAATAAAGCACCAGGATATCCTGCATTGTGTCTCCGAAAATCGTTACCATGAGTTATGGCAGCATCTTACACTTGGAAACCATGACTTTCCCACGTCCTGAAGCACTGTTCGGCTTCACCCGCTTTACTCTGACGCGCATGGCTCGTTTGCGCCTGCCGCAAGTAGCCGGCAGTCTGACCTTTACCACGCTGCTGGCGCTGGTGCCCTTGCTGACGATTGCGCTGACGGTCTTTTCCGCTTTTCCGGCATTTTCCGAATACAGCACCCGCTTCAAGGTACTGCTGCTGACCACCTTGGTGCCGGAATTTGCCGGTAAGGTGATTACCGTTTATATGCGCCAGTTTACCGAGAACGCAGCCGGGCTGACGCTGTTCGGCGTGATCTTTCTGGGGGCGACTTCCATCATGCTGATGGCGACGGTGGAGCGCACCTTTAATGCGATCTGGAGCGTCAACAAGCCGCGTCCCTTGCTGCAGCAGACCATGATCTACTGGATGGTGTTGTCGCTGGGGCCTATCTTGCTGGGCGGCGGCTTGCTGGCCTGGCGCTGGCTATTCAAGGTCACGCGTTTCGAGCGGGTGTCGCCGCTGCTGGATCAGTCTATCCAGGTGGCAGGCTCCATTTTGCTGACGACGCTGGTGTTGACCCTGTTGCTGCGTATCGTGCCCAACCGCTTTGTACCCTTGAGGCATGCCGCGCTGGGCGGCACGCTCACCGCCATTTTGCTGGAGGCGGTGCGTGCGCTGTTCGGCTTTTATATCGGCGAGATGGGGTCATACCAGACGATCTATGGTGCGTTTGCCAGTATTCCGATTTTCCTGCTGTGGCTGTATCTGCTGTGGATGGTCTTGCTGGTAGGGGCCAGCTTTACCGCTTCGCTGTCTTACTGGCAGGGTCAGGCATGGCGGCGGCGCAATGAGCCGCGCCGCCGTTTTCTGGATGCGCTGGAGGTGATGGTCTTGCTGGATGCGGCACAAGAGCGCGGCAAGCCGGTCAGCCCGCAGGCATTGCGCGGCGAAGTCGCTGTCGGCTACGACGAACTGGGGCGGGTGTTGGAGCGTCTGTCCAGCGTAGGCATGGTGCTGGCCACCCAGTCCGGCGACTGGGCGCTGGGACGCAAGCTCTCGACCATCAACCTGGCCGAGCTGTTCCGTCTGTTTGTCTATCGCGGCGATGTCGAGGATGACGCGCTGGCCGAGGAGGTCGACCGCGTATTCCAGCCCTTTGTCGATCAGCTGGAAAGCACTACGCTGGCCGACTTTGCCCTGCGCGTGGCGCGGAAATAAGCGGCATCCTGATAAAAATCCGGGTCGCGGTTGGCTGCCCACCAGTTGGGAATGCCCAGTAGCGGCAAGGGCGGCATCTGGCGCGGGCTATGCAGCCAGTCGTCATTGCTCAGTGCGCTGGCAAGCCTTGCGTCCAGCGCCGCCAGTTGCGCGCTTTGAGGCAGGCCAAAAAAGTCGGCATCAACCTCGACCAGCAACGCCTTGGCGCACCAGCCTGGGTGCGGAGCCAGCGCCTGCTCGAAGACAGCATGCCCCAGTACCAGCGGGACGATTTCCCGTCCCCAGGCTGCGCGGTTCCCGACAAACAGCGTCTGCCAGTCCATATCATCCAGCGCCGCGAGCAGGTCGGGGCGGCAGCTGGCGACAATCACGCCGCACTCATCCAGCAAGGTCGCCGCATCCCTGAGCGGCCCGCGCTTGACTTCTCCGCGCTCGATTGCGCGCACATGGCGTGCATTCAGCGCGGTCTTGCTTTGTGGCCAGATCAGCCAGCACAAGGCATTAAACCAGTCGTGCCAGTTTTCACTGCGGGTCGGGACTTCGCCGGTGCTGCCGATATGCATCTCGTAATAGGCTTCTGGCTCAAGGTCGCAGGCGAAACGCAGTGTCGGCGGCAGTGTGATGCCGCTATGGCGGGCGCTGGCCAGCAGTTGGTCATAGTCTTGTTGTGTGGGCCAGGCCTGCAGCACTGCCGTGAGCGCACTCAGGCTGTCCAGCGTGGAGAAAAACGGGGCGGGGGCGTGCGGAAAGGAAGTGGAGATCATGCCGGGCAGTTCGGGTATGCGGCCTAATATTTTAAAGCAAGTTGCTGCGCCGGGTGCGGTTTGTTGCCGGCGCAGCATGGGGCTTACATGGCGGTCTTGATGCCGGCGCGAACCAGAAACCAGTTCATCGGGTAGGCGGTGATAAAGCCGCAAGCCATGGCGATCTGCATCATCAGCCAGAAGATAGGTTCAGTGGGATGCATCGGGCCGATCAGCCAGAAAATGGCGAAGGCCATCCAGCCATACATTCCGACTTGCCATGCACTGAGCGACAGAAAGTCGACCTTGAGCGCGCGCCACCATAGCGCTGCACCCTGCTGCGGTACCATGCCGATCAGGCCGCCGTACTGGAAGGTTACGCCGATAGCCAGCGCCAGCAGATAGTCCAGTGCCCATTCGCCGAAAACGGGGCTGCCCCATAGCAAAAAAGGCATCAAGAGAAACAGCCAGGGGCCGATCAGGTCGGCCAGGGAGCAGCCTGCGCCGCAATGCAGGGTGCCGGCGGTGATGCTCTGCCAGAACGGCTTTTTAGGACCCATGTCCATGTGCCCCATCTTCATATGGTCCATCTTCATGGCGCCCATATCCATGCTCATTTTCATATCGTGTCCGCCTGCGGGCATGTCCATCTTCATGGCGTGAGCAGATGTGATGCGGGGTTTGCTGCCATTGCCGATATGGCGGTAGGCCCAGATGGCGAGTGGTCCGGCCCACAGCGCATTGATTGGCCAGACCCAGCGCATGATGGCCATCATGGGAGCAGGGCGTTGGCGCTGGTCAAGCAGGATATAGATAGAACAGGCGAGACCCAGTGCAAGAGTGAACAGGGAAAGGGGGTGAAGCCAGGCGGGTAGATGCTGGAGAGGCATGGCAGAAACTCATGTTTGCAAGTCTCTATCTATAGCCTGATTACTTTGGGTTTTCTTATGAGGGGGGAGTGTCTTTAGCTTTTTTGCGCGCATATTCATGCGCATTACCCATACAAAAAGCCCCGCAATGCGGGGCTTTTTCTAGACAACAAATCCGGGCCGAATTACAGCGGCTGGATGTTGGTTGCCTGTGGGCCTTTTTGGCCCATGCCGGATACGTAGCTAACCTTCTGACCTTCGGCCAGCGACTTGAAGCCGTCAGCGCGGATTTCGGAGAAGTGTGCAAACAGGTCGTTGCCGCCTGCATCAGGAGTGATGAAGCCGAAGCCTTTTGCGTCGTTGAACCACTTAACGGTACCGGTTTCCATGAGGAATTCCTTTAAAACAAATCTGTAGAAATGGGCCTAAGCCCGAATGCGCAATAATCAAGGAAGACCGAGTGGAACAATGGAGTACCGCAATAAAGAGGAACAACTCTGATACTTGAATCTACTACTTGAAGATCTTGCGGAGACCTTTATACGCACCTTGTCCCGGTCGGTCAAATGGTTTTGTGAAAATAATTTCGGCCAAGCTATGGCCGGTTTTACGCCGGCCATAGCCATGCGCCGCTAAGTGCTTGTTTGGCTTGGGGGCATGGGTTTTGTATGCTGGCCTGCGGTATCAGGGCCAGTAGGACGGTTGCTTGGGGGCTGTTGCTTCTATCGGCCAACAAAAAACCCGCAAAGCCTAGTGCTGTGCGGGTTGGGTGAACTTCTTGGAACTTTGTGGAACTGCTTGTTGGTGCCCCCGGCGGGAATCGAACCCACAACTGCCCCTTAGGAGGGGGCCGTTATATCCATTTAACTACGGAGACTCTGAAACAGGTTAGGCCTGACGGCGCACCGCTTGGTAAGCCAGGTCGACCAGCGCCGCCTTGATGTCCGACTCGGGCAAGCCGGCAATCGCGGTAATGGCCGCATCGGCTGCGCGTTCGGCTTCAGTCGTGGCGTAATCCAGCGCGCCGCAGCATTGTACCGCAGACAGCACTTCTGGGAAACGGTCGCGGTTGGCATTGGCAATGGCATCACGCACCAGCTCTGCGGCTTCGGCGCTGCCGTGACGCATGGTGTAGATCAGCGGCAGTGTCGGTTTGCCCTCGGCCAGGTCATCGCCCAGGCTCTTGCCTATGGTGGCTGCATCACCGCTGTAATCCAGAACGTCGTCGATGATCTGGAACGCCGTACCCAGATGCATGCCATAGGCAGCCAGCGCCGCAATGCTGTCTTCGTCGGCGCCTGCCATGATGGCCCCCACTTGTGCCGCCGCCTCAAACAGTTTGGCGGTCTTGTAGCGGATAACCTGCAAGTACTGCTCTTCGCTGACGTCGGTTTCACCGATATTCAGCAGTTGCAGCACTTCGCCTTCGGCGATGATATTGGTGGCCTCGGCCATCACCTCCAGCACGCGCATATTGCCGCTGCCGACCATCATCTGGAAGGCGCGGGTATACAGGAAGTCACCCACCAGCACGCTGGCCGCGTTGCCGAACAGGGCATTGGCCGTTTCGCGGCCACGGCGCATATCGGACTCGTCAACCACATCGTCGTGCAGCAGGGTCGAGGTGTGGATGAACTCTATCATCGCTGCCAGCTTGTACAGATGCTCGCCGCGGTAGCCGCAGGCCAGACCGGACAGCAGGGTCAGAGCCGGGCGCATGCGTTTGCCCCCCGCACCGATAATGTATTCGGCCATCTGGCGGATCAGGGCAACGTCGGAGTGCAGACTCTCGCGGATAACGCGGTCAACCGCCTGCATGTCGTCGGCGATCAGGGTTCGGTAGAGGAGGTTGGACACAATGATTTTGTATGCGTGAGTGCTAGGGCCAGGAGCGCATGATATTAACAGAAAAGCCCTGCGCCCCGCCATGCCCTGTGCATGTGAGGGCGGGGCGGGCAAAAAATTGACACGATTCAGGCACTTGCGTAGAATTCCCGGCTCTTTCGCACGCTTCGTGTACGGAAGATTTTGAATTAGGAGCTATTCGAATGTATGCGGTCATAAAAACCGGCGGGAAACAGTACAAAGTTTCCGTTGGTCAAAAACTCAAAATAGAACAGATACCTGCAGACATCGACAGCCAGATCGTACTTGAAGAAGTGCTGATGGTCGCTGACGGTGAACAGGTTTCTGTAGGTGCTCCTCTGGTTGCTGGTGCTTCCGTGAAGGTTACGGTTGTTGCCCACGGCCGTGGCGAAAAGGTTCGCATCTTCAAGATGCGCCGTCGTAAGCACTACCAGAAGCATCAAGGTCACCGTCAGAACTACACCGAAGTCCGTATCGACGAGATTTCGAAGTAAGGAGCATAAGTCATGGCACACAAGAAAGCAGGCGGTAGTTCACGCAACGGTCGTGACTCCGAAGCCAAACGCCTCGGCGTTAAGGTTTACGGTAGCGAGCTGATCCCAGCTGGTTCCATCATCGTGCGTCAGCGCGGTACCAAGTTCCACGCAGGTGAGAACGTTGGTCAGGGCAAGGATCACACCTTGTTCGCCAAGGTTGATGGTTATGTAGAGTTCACCACCAAAGGTGCTCTGCAGCGCAAGACGGTTAATGTTGTTCCGTACACCGGTGCAGACGCCGAGTAATCGCCGTTCCGGTCTGGAAAGCCCTATCCTGCGATAGGGCTTTTCTTTTTTGTGAGGTGTGAGGCATGAGGTGCTGCACACGCGGCATCTGATGCCTGACTCCTCACTGTCCAGCGCAAGGATGAGAAGATGAAGTTTATTGATGAAGCCCGTATTGAAGTGGTAGCGGGCCGTGGCGGGAATGGCGCAGCCAGCTTCCGCCGTGAAAAATTCGTGCCGTTCGGTGGGCCAGACGGTGGCGATGGCGGCAAGGGCGGCAGTGTCTATGCCGTGGCCGACGAGAACGTCAACACCCTGGTTGAATACCGTTTTGTTAAAAAATACCTTGCCGAGCATGGTGAGCGTGGTCGTGGCGCCGATTGCTACGGCGCAGGCGGTGCAGATATCGAACTGCATATGCCGGTCGGCACCATCATCATGGATACCGATACCGACGAAGTGGTTGCCGACCTGAGCCATCATGGTCAGCGCCTGTGCATCGCCAAGGGCGGTGCCGGCGGTCTGGGTAATATCCACTTCAAGAGCTCGACCAACCGGGCGCCGCGCCAGTGCACGCCGGGTGAAGACGGCGAATCACGTTCGCTGCGTCTGGAACTGAAGGTATTGGCCGACGTCGGTTTGCTGGGCATGCCCAACGCCGGCAAATCGACCTTTATCCGCTCGGTGTCTGCGGCCAAGCCCAAGGTGGCCGACTACCCGTTTACCACGCTCTATCCCAATCTGGGTGTGGTGCGGATGCAGGATACCAAGAGCTTCGTGATTGCCGATATTCCTGGCCTGATCGAAGGCGCAGCCGACGGTGCAGGCCTGGGCCACCGCTTCCTCAAGCATTTGCAGCGTACCGGTATCTTGCTGCACATCGTGGATGTGGCTCCATTCGACCCGGATGTCGATCCGGTACGCGAGGCACATGCGCTGGTGGAAGAGCTGAAAAAGTACGATGAGGAGCTGCTGAGCAAGCCGCGCTGGCTGGTGCTTAACAAGCTGGACATGCTGCCGGAAGAAGAGCGCGAGCTGACGGTGTCGGCTTTCCTTGAGGCCTTCGGCTGGACTTCGGCCAAGCCGGACGACAGCTACGAGTTCGATATGGTGACACCACGCGTGTTCTCCATTTCGGCTTTGACCGGTGAAGGCACCAAGCCCTTGACCCACGCCATCATGCAATATCTCGACATCAAGCGTCAGCAGGAGCGTGATGAAGCGGCAGCCAAGGAAGCGGCCGAAGCCGAAGCCAAGGCGGTATTGCGGGCCGAGCGTCAGGCCGCTCATGCCCAGCGTGAAGCGGCAGCAGCTGACGCCCGTGCCAAGAAAGAGGCCGAACTGGCCGCGGCCAAAGCGGCCAACCGCGCGGCGCGCGAAGAAGGAAAACAGGCTGGCGAATAAGCTTTGACGTGATAAAGAATCGGGGGCAGACCTGTCAGCAGGCCTGTCCCCGATTTGTTTGTCTGTGCCGGATGCTTAACGGTAGTGTTTGCGGATCTCACGGCGGATTTCGCGGCGCGCCTCGCGCTTTTCCTGACGGACTTCGCGGAAGGCTCTCGCCTTGGCCTGGCGGACTTCGCGGGCACCTTCACGGATGGCCTGACGCTTTTCCCACGGTGTATCGGCATTGTAGAAGTCGCGTGCCGCTTCCCGCCTTTCCTGCAGGACTTCACGCGCACCCTCGCGCTTGGCTTGGCCAACTTCATGCGCGCCTTCCCATATTTCCTTGCGAACATCCCAGCTTCCGGCAAATACGCTGCTGCAGCCGAGTAGCAGCATGGCAATGATCAGGGGTTTTTTCATGTTTGATATCCTTGTATGGCGGATGGTGAGCTTGCTGCCACCCTTGACGATGCCTGAATTATGATTGCGGTTACTTTTTAAGTGTAGGGTGTGTGCATTTGTTCACGTGCCGCAGAAGTGCAGGCGAGCTTTTGGTGCCATCCACGATAAGCTGGATAGTTTTGATACACTCGCAGGCATTGCCCGCCAGGATATGCCGCATGCCCCGTCTGTTATTGCTTGTTGTCCTGTTGTTCTCCGGTCTGAGCGTACGTGCTGCCGAACCCTTGACTGTTGCCGTCGCCGCCAATCTGCAATACACCTTTGTCGAACTGGCGCAGCGTTTTACGGCGCAAAGCGGCATCCCGCTCCAGCCGGTGTACAACTCTTCCGGCAAGTTTGCCGCCCAGATCCAGAACGGCGCGCCATTTGATGTTTTCTTGTCGGCGGATACCGAATATCCGGCGGCGCTGGCCGCATCCGGCCATGCTGCCGGCGCGCCGCGCATCTACGCCTATGGTCAGCTGGTGCTGTGGTCGAGGCAGCCGGGCTTTGATATGAAAAACTGGCAGCAGAGCCTGTTGTCGCCCGCAGTCGGCAAGATTGCCGTCGCCAACCCCAAGGTCGCGCCCTATGGCCGAGAAAGCATGAAGGTATTGGCGCGGCTCAAGCTGGATGGCGTTTTGCGTGCCAAGCTGGTGTTTGGCGAGAGCATCGCCCAGACCAACCAGTACATCCATTCGCGCGCGGCAGACGCAGGCTTTACCGCCAAGGCGGTGGTGTTGTCGCGCCAGATGGCGGGGCAGGGACAGTGGGTGGACGTAGACCGCAAGCTGTACCAGCCTATCGGCCAGGCCATGCTGATTACCCGCCATGGTGCCGCCACGCAGGGCAAAGCCGCCCAGGATTTTGCCGATTTTATGATCGGCCCCGAGGCGCAGCGCATTTTGCAACAACACGGTTATCTGTTGCCATGAACCGCTTTGCCGCCACTTTGCTCGAGCGCGAGCGCGAGGGCTGTCTGAGCCTGAGCCGCCTCAGACTGGATAATGGTGTCGAGCTGACCGCCTTGTCCGCCGGTTTGGACGGCGTGGACGAGGCCGGCGCACGCCTGTATGTCGCCATCAAGGCGGCGGAAGTGTCGCTGGCGCGCCCGCCCTTGTCCGCCATCAGCCTGCGCAACCGCCTGCCCGGGCGGGTATTGCGTCTGGAGCATGGCCGTTTGCTGTCGCGCATTATGCTCGACTGCGCCGGCCTGACGCTGGAGGCGCTGATTACGCGGCGCGGCGCGGATGAGCTGGCGCTTGTGGTGGGGGACGAGGTGATTGCGCTGGTCAAGGCCAACGAACTGACGGTGCTCTCTGATGTGGACTGAACTTGACTGGGCACCGCTGTGGCTGACCTTCCGTCTGGCCGGCATCACGACCCTGATCCTGCTGCTGATCGGTGTGCCGCTGGCGGCGTGGCTAGCGGCCACCCAAAGCCGCTTCAAGCCGGTCGCGGAAACCCTGGTCAGCATGCCGCTGGTGCTGCCGCCCTCGGTGCTGGGTTTTTACCTGCTGTTGGCCTTCAGTCCGAATAGTGCGCTGGGTGGCTGGCTGTTGGCGACCTTCGACTTGCGTCTGGTGTTTACCTTTGAAGGGCTGGTGCTGGGCTCGGTTCTGTTCAGCCTGCCTTTTATGGTGCACCCCTTGCAGTCGGCCCTGTCGGCCTTGCCGCATAGCCTGAGCGAGGCGGCTTATACGCTGGGGCGCTCGCGCAGCAATACCCTGTTTACTGTGCTTTTGCCCAATATCAAAGGGGCTTTGCTGGCCGGTATCGTGTTGTCGTTTGCCCATACCGTGGGTGAATTCGGCGTGGTGCTGATGATAGGCGGCAATATTCCGGGGGTGACCAAGGTGGCCTCGATTGCCATTTACGATGAAGTCGAAAGCCTGAACTATGCCGCGGCCAATCTGTACGCCGGTGTGCTGTTTGTCCTGAGCTTTGTCATCTTGCTGACGGTGTATCTGTTCAACCGTCGCGCGTTAAGGACCGCATGATAGAAATCAACGTGGAAAAGCGGCTGGATGGCGCGGCGGGTAGCCAGCTCTTGCGCGTGGATAGCCGCTGGGATTCGGGGCAGCGCGTAGCGCTGTTTGGTGCCTCGGGCGCCGGCAAGACCACCTTGCTCAGGATGCTGGCTGGGCTGGTGCGCCCGGACGCCGGGCGCATCGTGGTTGATGGCGAACTCTGGTTCGACAGCAGCAAGGGCGTGTGCCTGCCGGCACAGGCGCGGCGGGTAGGTATGGTGTTTCAGGACTATGCGCTGTTTCCGCATTTATCGGTGCGCGGCAATCTCGAGTTTGCCCAAGCGCGCAAAGACCCGCAGCGGGTGGACGAGCTGCTGGCGCTGACCGGGCTGGCTGCGCTGGCGACGCGCAAGCCGGCGACTTTGTCTGGTGGCCAGCAGCAGCGGGTAGCACTGGCGCGCGCGCTGGCGGCCGAGCCGCGGCTCTTGCTGCTGGACGAGCCCTTGTCGGCGCTGGATCCGGATTTGCGCGAGCAGTTGCAGGGCGAGTTGCTGGCGCTGCAACAGCGGTTTGCCTTGTCTACGGTGCTGGTCAGTCATGATCTGGCCGAGGTGTTTCGTCTGGCGCAGCATGTGCTCAGGCTGGAAGCGGGGCAGGTGGTCGGCGAGGGCGCACCGGCCGAGCTGTTTCTCGCGCAAAGCAGCGGCGGACGCTTTCATCTGGCGGCACAGGTGCTGGCGATACGCCGCGTCGACGTGGTCGAGATGGCCAGCTTGCTGGTGGGCGGGCAGATTGTCGATGTGGTGCTGGATGAGGGCGAGGCGGCACGGTTGCGCGTGGGGGCTAGTGTCACCATCGCCGCCAAGGGCTTTAGTCCGCTGATTCTGTGATGTGACATAAATGCGAATAAATCGCATTCATTGCTGGATTAAATCACGCCGATAGGGTGATAATGCGAGCCATTATCATTTGTGTCGGAGTGTGCATCATGTTGCCTCTCACTCTGGGTCAATTGCGGCCCGGTCAAAAAGCGACGGTCAGCGCTTTGTCTGCGGCTGCATTGCCATTCCGGCGCAAACTGCTGGCGATGGGGATCACTCCGGGTTGTATGGTCGAAATCGTGCGCGTCGCGCCATTTGGCGACCCGCTCGAGCTGAGCCTGCGCGGCTTTTCTTTGTGCCTGCGTCGGGCCGAGGCGGACGGACTCGAGGTGGCGCTATGCCGTTAAACAGCATCAGCCTGATCGGCAACCCCAACTGCGGTAAAACCACATTATTCAATGCGCTGACCGGCGCGCGGCAGAAAGTCGGCAACTGGCCGGGGGTCACGGTAGAGCGCAAGAGCGGGCGTCTGCGTGGCGATGTCTCGCTGGAGGTGATTGATCTGCCTGGCACCTATTCGATTGAAGGCGGTGACGAAGGCGTATCGGAAGACGAATGCATCGCCCGCGACCATGTGCTGGCCGGTGCGGACGGGCTGATTGTCAATGTGCTGGATGCGGCCAATCTGCAGCGCAATCTGTTTCTGACCTTCCAGTTGCTGGATCTGGGCCGTCCGATGCTGGTGGTGCTGAATATGGTGGATGCGCTGGAAAACAGTGGCCACAGCATAGACATGCCGGCTCTGCAGCAGGCACTGGGCTGCCCGGTGCTTGCCATCTGCGCCAATCGTGGCAAGGGGGTTGCCGAACTGGTGACGGCCATCCAGCTGGCGGCGGCGAGCGCCGTGATCCCCTGCCCCGAGCCTACGCTGGCGGGCGATCTGGAAGCCTGGCTGCAGGCGCAGGCACAGGCCGAGCCGGATGTCAGCCGTGCCATACAGTCGGCACGTTTGCTGGAGGGTACGGCCAGTTCACTGCCGGATCTGGCCGGGGAGGACGCCGATATCGCGCTGGCCAGCGCGCGCTATAGCGCCATCGATCTGCTGTGTGCCAGAGTGCTGCGGCGCGAGCATATTGCCAGCCCCGGCATGACCGCGCGGCTTGACCGCTTCGCACTGGGCCGGGTGACCGGTCTGCCAGTGTTCCTGCTGGCCATGTATCTGATGTTCCTGCTTGCGATCAATGCCGGCGCGGTGTTTATCGACTTCTTCGACTTGGCCACCGGCACCTTGCTGGTGGATGGCACCGCTCATCTGCTCTCAAACATGGGTGCTCCGGCCTGGCTGGTGGCGGTACTGGCCCACGGCATCGGCGGCGGCATTCAGACCGTATCGACCTTTATTCCGGTGATTGCCGCCATGTTCCTGTGTCTGTCTTTTATGGAAGACTCGGGCTATCTGGCGCGGGCCGCCATGGTGGTTGATCGTGCCATGCGCGCGGTCGGCCTGCCGGGCAAGGCTTTCGTACCCATGCTGGTCGGCTTCGGCTGCAATGTGCCGGCCATTATGGGCACGCGCACACTGGACTCCAGCCGCGACCGGCTGACCGCCATCATGATGATGCCTTTTATGTCGTGCGGTGCACGCTTGCCGGTGTATGTGATGTTTGCCGCTGTTTTCTTCCCCAGCGACGGGCAGAATGTGGTGTTTGCCCTGTATCTGCTGGGCATCGCTATTGCGGTACTGACCGGGCTGGCCATGAAGCACAGCCTGCTGTCGGGCGAGATTTCGCCTTTTGTGATGGAACTGCCGCCTTATCGCCTGCCCACGCTTAAAGGCATGCTGATCCACAGCTGGCAGCGGCTGAAGAGTTTTATCGTGCGCGCGGGCAAGGCGATCGTGGCGGTGGTGATGGTGTTGTCGCTGTTCAATTCGCTGGGCGCAGACGGCAGTTTCGGTAATGAAAACACCGAGGCTTCGCTGCTGTCGGCAACCGGCAGGGTGCTGACGCCGGTATTTACCCCTATGGGCATTACGCAGGACAACTGGCCGGCAACGGTCGGGCTGTTTACCGGCATCTTCGCCAAAGAAGCCGTGGTGGGGACGCTGGATTCGCTGTACGGCAATCTGGCGCGCGCAGCGGCAGGGCATGAGGATGAGCCGGTTTACGATATGGCAGCCGGCCTGCAGGCCGCCGTTGCCAGCGTAGCTGATAATCTGGCGTCGCTGGGGGATGCGCTGACCGACCCGCTGGGTCTGTCGGTCGGGGATCTGGCCGACCGTGACGCCATTGCCGAAGAGCAGGGCGTGGATACGACCACCTTTGGCCAGATGCAAATGCGTTTTGGCGGTGCGGCCGCGGCGCTGGCCTATCTGGTGTTTATCCTGCTGTACACGCCTTGCGTCGCGGCGCTGGGTGCGGTGTATCGCGAGGCCGGCGCACGCTGGATGGCGGGGGTCGGGGCATGGTGCTTCGTGATTGCCTGGTCGGCGGCGACGCTGACTTATCAGGTCTCGCGTCTGGCAACGGTACCGGCCACGGCCGGGCTATGGATCGCTGGCGTGCTGGGCATGCTGGGGCTGGGGTTTTTGCTGTTGCGCTACTTTGGCCGTCAGGCTGGCGCGGCCAATACCCTGCCGGCAGGCAAGGCCAAGGCTTGCGCTTCCGGGAGTTGCGCATGCTGAACCGGCTGCGGGATATTTTGCAAAGCCGTGCCGTTTTGAGTCTGTCCGAACTATCGGTGCTGATGCAAGTGCCGCCATCTGCCCTGGAGCCCATGCTGGCGCTGTGGATACGTAAGGGACGGGTGCAGGTCAGTGGTTCGGCATGCGGCGGGGGCTGTGGTGGTTGCAGCAGCAGCGACTGCCGTCTCTACCAGTGGCGGGACGAGACAGTCCGACCGGTTTTTGTATTAGAGCAGGCTTAGTTGGCCGCTTGCATGCTGCGTTTGCGCGCAACCAGGCAGTTGCGTCCGCCTTGTTTGGCCTGGTACAGGCGCTCATCGGCCTGATGCAGTTGCAGCTCTATACTCTGGGTGCTGCAATCTGACAGGCCGATGCTGATGGTGAGATTCAGGTGCTGGCCGGCCAGATGCTGCTTCTGGTTTGCCAGCGCCTGGCGGAAGTTCTCCAGCCTTTGCTGCTGTACCCGGTTATCGCCGCCCAGAATAATGGCAAACTCCTCCCCGCCCAGTCGCGCCGCCATTTCGTCCGGAAAATGTTCTCGCAGCTGTTTTGCCAGCGCTATCAGCGCCTCATCGCCACCGGCATGGCCGCAGCGGTCGTTGATGGACTTGAAATGGTCGATATCCAGCATGGCGACAGCGTAATCGTCATTCTGGCGCAGTGCCTCGGCAAAAAAGGCACGACGGTTGGGCAGGCCGGTCAGCGCGTCCTGATTGGCTGCCTGCACCAGGGCCTCCATATTTTCCAGATATTCGATCGTACGCGTGATACGGCAGTAGAACTCTTCAGGATTGAATGGCTTACTCAAAAAATCGTCGGCGCCGGCCTTGATAAAGCGCGGATTGGTGCTGCTATTGGATGAACCGGAAATGCCGATGATGGCGAGTTGCTCGCGTCCGAAACTGCGACGGATCTCGGTGGTCAGGTTGGCGCCATCCATGCCCGGCATATCATGGTCTATCAGCGCCAGACGGATATGTTTGTGCTGTTTCAGTGCCTGTTTGGCTTCATCGGCATCGCTGGCAAGAATGACCTGGAACAGGTAGCGTTCCAGCAGCGATTTGAGATGTTGGCGTACGGTATGCGAATCATCGACGACCAATGCGGCCAGCTGGCGGTTGCGATCCAGACGGCGCAGCAGCATGGCTACATACTCCAGCGCCGCCGGCATGTCTTTGGGGATATAGTCGACGACCGGATAGGACAGAATCTTTTCGCGGGTCGCGGCATCATTGCGTGCAGTCAATACCAGCGTCGGGACACCTTTTTGCAGCAGGTCGTAAAGCGCCTCGCCTTCCAGTGCATCGGGCAGGCTGTAATCCAGCACCGCCGCCATCAATCCGCCCTTGAGTAGCTCCTGCTTCATCTGGGCGCGGCTCATGGCGATGCGGACGCAATAGCCCATGCGTTCTATCACCCGCGCCAGCGGGTGCAGAATGGCGGTACTGTCTTCGATTAGCAGGATATCGCCGCTCGGCATGCTCTTTCCCATTTGCGTCAATTCAATATGATCATATCATTAATCCATCTGGGTTGACTTGTGCCGTATGTTGTATCCGTTTGCCGAAGAGATCTTTTTCATATGTCACGCTGACGTGTAGCGCCAGGATGGAACCGGCTGCGGGCGGTTTATTGGCATCCGCCGCTTTGTTGGTAATAATGTGCCTTTTTATGACAAAGGCACGGCGCAATGAAGCTCACCCCTCTTGATGGTAATTCGCAGAAGCTGGATGGCGGCGCGATGTTCGGCAATGCACCGCGTGCCTTGTGGTCGCGCTATCTGGCGCCTGACGAGGCCAATCGTGTACCGCTGGCTTGCCGCTGCCTGCTGGTTGAAACGGCTGGCCAGCGTATCCTGCTGGAAACCGGGATTGGTGCTTTTTTCTCGCCTGAAATGCGCGAGCGTTACGGCGTGGTCGAGGCGCAGCATGTCTTGCTGGACGCACTGGCCGCGCAGGGCCTGTCTGATGCCGATATCGATGTGGTGATCCTGTCGCATCTGCACTTCGATCACGCTGGCGGTCTGCTTGCGGCCTGGGATGGCGGCCCGGCCCGACTGCTGTTTCCCAACGCGCACTTTGTTGCCGGTCGCGCCGCCTGGCAGCGTGCACTGACGCCGCATGCGCGTGATCGTGCCTCTTTTATACCCGAGCTGATCGAGCTTCTGCAGGCATCGGGTCGTCTGGTGCTATCCGATGGTGAAATACCGGATTGCCTGCCGCAAGACTGGCGCTTTCATCTGTCGCATGGGCATACGCCGGGTATGTTGCTGACCGAAATTCCGACGCCGGCCGGGCCGCTGGTGTTTGCCGCCGATCTGATTCCGGGTACGCCTTGGGTACATGTGCCGATCACCATGGGTTACGACCGCTATCCGGAAATGCTGATCGATGAGAAGCAGGCGCTGCTTGAGGGCCTGCTGGCGCGCGAAGGCGGCCTGTTCTTTACCCATGATCCACATTTGGCCAGCGGCAGGGTGGTGCGTGATGGCAAGGGGCGCTTTGGTGTCGAGGACTGGGATGTGCTGGCGGTGGCGTGATTGAGTGTTGTTTTTGTTTAACATGTTTAACGCGTGTTGAATTTATTAATTCAAAAATATGCGGCTAAAGGCATTTTTTGGCTAAATCCTTATCCGCAAGCCCTTGCAGCACTGGCAGGGAGGACGGTTCCGCCGCCCATCCCTGCCTTTTCCCGGGTAGCAGCGGACGCTGACGACACTGCAACTGTAGTTTTTTCGTTCACAACTCTTCGACTGGGGCATGGCATGGCGGATAATCCGCAAAAAACAACCACCCTAATCGCGGGAGACAGCGTGAGATGTTGATTTGGTTTGTCGTGCTTTATTTGATGGTGACGGTCGGGATCGGCCTGTACGCCTCGACCCGGGTTCAGAATGCCAAGGACTTTGCTACGGCCGGCGCCAGCATGCCCTTGCCGGTGGTGACCGCCATGGTGTTTGCCACCTGGTTTGGCTCGGAAGCCATCCTGGGTATCCCGTCCACCTTCCTGGCGGAAGGCTTCTCCGGCATCGTCGAAGATCCGTTCGGCTCTTTTGCCTGCCTGATGCTGGTCGGTATCTTTTTCGCGCGCCGCCTGTACCGGATGAACCTGCTGACCATCGGCGACTTCTTCCGCCAGCGCTATGGTCCGGTGGTCGAGGCGATTTCCAGCATCGTCATCATCCTGTCCTACCTGGGCTGGATCGCGGCGCAGATGACGGCGCTGGGCGTGGTGTTCAACGTGCTGTCAGACGGCGCGATCAGCACCACCATGGGCACCTTGCTGGGTGCAGTCATCGTGCTGGTCTATACGCTGTGCGGCGGCATGCTGTCGGTGGCGTTTACCGACTTCCTGCAGATGTCCATCATCGTGATTGGCCTGGTGTATCTGGTGTGGCTGATCGGCGGCATGGCCGGCGGTGCCGACGTGGTGATTGCCAAGGCGGTCGCAGCCGACAAGTTTACCTTTCTGCACGACACTGACCCCAAGACCGTGGTCGGCTTTATCGGTGCGGCGGTGACCATGATGCTGGGCTCGATCCCGCAGCAGGATATTTACCAGCGCGTGATGTCGGCCAAGAGCGAGCAGGTGGCCCAGCGCGGCACGATCCTGGGTGCGATCTTCTATCTGTGCTTCTGCATGCTGCCCATCTTCCTGACCTATGCGGCCGAGATCATCGAACCCGGGATGGTGGCCAGCGTGGCCGCCCGCGATGCGCAGATGATCCTGCCGACGCTGATCCTCGACAAGACGCCGTTGTTTGCGCAGGTCTTGTTCTTTGGCGCACTGCTGTCGGCCATCATGTCGACCGCCTCGGGTACGCTGATGGCGCCGTCGGTCACCTTTACCGAGAACGTGCTCAAGCACCTGCTGCCACGCATGACCGACCGCCAGTTCATCCGCGCGATGCGCATCTCCATCGTGGTGGCCGCCATCTCGACCACAGCCTTTGCCTTGTTGTCCGATGCCAGCATCTACGAGATGGTCGGCAACGCGTACAAGGTGACGCTGGTCGCCGCTTCGGTACCGCTGATTGCCGGCCTGTTCTGGAAGCGCGCGACGACACAGGGCGCGCTGCTGGCCATCGCTTTCGGCATGACTAGCTGGCTGTTACTGGAGGCCAGTTACACCGACGATGCCTTCTGGCCGCCGCAACTGATGGGCTTGCTGATGAGTCTGGCCGGCATGCTGATCGGCTCGCTGGCTCCGCAACGTATCGGGATGATGACGCCAGAGGCGCGACGCGCCTGAGTCTCTGTGCCAAAGCATAAAGAGCACGTCCCTGGTGGGGCGTGCTCTTTTTTTCTGTGGCCTGTTCGTGTCAGCAGCCTGGGGCGGAATGCGTCCCGCACCATCCACGGCCAGATCACTTATCCAGACTTACAGCGACAGCAGGCAGCCTTGGCGTAGCGGTTCGCTGCCGGCAACAAAGCACAGTTCGCTGCCGGCCAGCGTAAAGCGCTGCAACACGCGTGCGTAATAGAGGCCGCTGGTTTGTGCCGTCAGTTCGCTGCGCTGGCCGCTTAAGGGGTCGATCACCCAGCCTAGCCGCGTGCCGGCCTCGACCCGGGTGCCGGTTGGCAGGCTGTAGCTGACAATGCCGCCATGCGGCGCATAGCTGATGCCGACGCCGGCAAGTGGCGTGGGGGCTTCGGGTGCGGCCGGCGGCTGGATCTGTCCTGCGATGGCGCCACGCCAGACCAGATAAGCCAGCAAATTTTGCGCATCGGCTTCGGCTTGCTCCAGTGAAACGTCAAGCTGGCCGCGCAGTTCTACCGTGGCGGCAAAGCAGGCCATGGGCAGCCCGGGATAGTGCTGGCGCAAGCTCCACCACGGCCGGGTGCAGCAGTCATCGAAAGAGTTGCCGCCTTGCTCGGTGGCGTAGAGCGTGGCTGCCGCGCCCATAAAGCCGGCCAGAACACTAGCCTCTTCTTGCTGTTCGCTGTGCACATACAGATGCAGCGCCGCTTCGCTGTCGCAGTGCAGGTCGAGTACTACATCGCTGATACAGGCGAGCGAAAACAGGGTGTGCTGCAGACTTTGCAGTTCGCTTGCCGGCCGCTGTTCGGCCATCAGCGCCTGTATCTTGGCGCGTACCATCATCACGTCGTCTGCTGCGCCCTGGCCTAGCTGACCTTGCAGCCTCTGCAGCAAGGCAGGCGCAAGGTCTGGATAGTGGCGGTTGAAGTTAAGACCGCTGCCTGCGTCGAAGCGCCCTTGTGCCAGCCCCAGATGCTGCTGCGCCAGCCCGACAGGATTGGCAACGGGCAGCAGCAGGATTTCTCCTTGTATCTGTCCGTCGGTTTCCAGCCTGGCCAGATGTTCGCGCAAGCGTGTCAGCGTCAGCATGCCGGGGATTTCGTCAGCGTGCAGCGCCGCCTGCAGGTAAACGCGCGGGCGGGCGCCGGCTGTGCCAAAACGCCATAGTTGCAGCGCATGTTGCTGGCCGGGAATCGGGCTGATCAGGGGCAGGGTCTCGATTTTCATGGCAGGCTCGGTCGTATGGGTGATCAACGGCGTCACGTTCGCTGTTGTTCTTCAACAGGCATTCAGCGCAGGTAGCGCACTTCCTCTGAATGGTACCTTGCGGCTCGCCCCGCGTCTTGCCCATGATGCCGTATGCGTGTTGGCGGCTAAGGTGGGCTTACCCGTTACAACACATTTCCGATGTGTCATGGATGGCGAAAAAGACGGCGAGTGGCAAATGGCACAGGGTTTGTCCTGCTTGCTTTAACCCTAATGGCATGGCAAGGTCGGGGGATGACGACCTCCCGCTCCTCGCTGACTTCCGCCTATCTGCTCCTGGTGCTGACCACGCTGTTCTGGTCCGGCAATTTCGTACTCGCCCGTGCCACCCACGCCAGTATTCCGCCCTTGACGCTGTCGTTCGCGCGCTGGGCGATCGCGCTTTTGGTATTGCTGCCGTTCGGGCTGAAGCCTGCATGGCAGCAGCGCGCGCTATGGTTGCCCTATTGGCGCCGTTTGCTGGCGCTTGGCGTGTTCGGCATCGCCGGCTTTAATTCGCTGGTGTATCTGGGGGTGCAGGAAACTACTGCCACCAATGCGGTGCTGATGAATTCGTTTATCCCCATCCTGATCGTGCTGCTGGGCGCGCTGTTTTTCGGCATCAAGGCCAGCGCCCTGCAGTTGCTGGCGATTTTGCTGTCGTTTGCCGGCGTGCTGACCATCGTCGCGCACGGCGAATTGGCGCGCCTGATCCGCCTCGAGATCAACCACGGCGACGTGGTGGTATTTGCCGCCATGCTGGCGTGGGCGCTGTATACCTTGTTGCTGCGCGGCCTGCCGGCTGGCCTCAACCGCCTGGGCTTGCTGACGGTGCTGGTGGTGATCGGTCTTGCCTGCATCACGCCGTTTTTCCTGCTCGAATACGCCAGCGGGCAGCGTGCGCCGCTGAACGCGACCACGCTGATTACCTTCGCCTACGTCGGCACCCTGCCGTCGGTGGCCGCCTACTATTTCTACAACCTCGGCGTTGCCCGCGTCGGGCCGGCCAGGGCCGGCAGCTTCATCCACCTGATGCCAATGTTCGGTGCCTTGCTGTCGGTGCTGTTTCTGGGTGAAGCCTTCCATGCCTATCACGCCGCCGGGATCGCGCTGATCCTGTCCGGCGTGTGGCTGGCCGCGCGTGCGAACCGCTGACACCAGAGGAGAACACGATGAGTGAACAGGACAAACAGGCCGGCCTTGCCATGCGCACCCGGGTGATGGGCGAGGAATTCGTCGCGCGCGCGATGGGTAGCGCCGACGCCTTCTCGCAACCCTTGCAGGACTGGGTCAACGAGCATGCCTGGGGCAGCACCTGGCAGCGCGGCGGCATCGAGCTGAAAACCCGCAGCCTCGTCACCTGCGCCATGCTGGCGGTGCTCGGGCGCAGCACCGAACTCAAGGGCCATCTGCGCGGCGCGCTCAATAACGGCGCGACCCTTACCGAAATCCGTGAAGTGCTGCTGCATGTCGGTGTCTACGGCGGTGCGCCGGCGGCGGTGGAGGCATTCCGCGTTGCGCGCGAACTGATGGCCGAGCTGGGGCTGGAGATGGTGGAGTAGGG
This sequence comes from Aquitalea sp. S1-19, assembly GCF_024343515.1. NCBI lineage: Bacteria > Pseudomonadati > Pseudomonadota > Betaproteobacteria > Neisseriales > Chromobacteriaceae > Aquitalea > Aquitalea sp. S1-19. The sequence continues at coordinate 77,963 of NZ_RJTZ01000001.1, forward strand.
GGCGTAAGCCAGGGTGAAGGATGCGGCGTGTTGGCCACCATCCATTGGTGCCTGTGAGCGCTACATCATTGCAGGTGAATTCATGTTTCGGCCTCGGCTAGGGGCCTGATTGCTCAAAGGATGGAAGATGGAGTCAGGACTGCAGCAGTTATTGCGTGAGCTTGAGCAGTTTGGCGAGGGCAATGATGCAACGATCAGTGATCGTCCCCGGCGCATGCTCAATATTACCCGCAGCACCGGGGAGTTGCTGGGCGTGCTTGTCCGTAGTACCAAGGCAAGGCAAGTGCTGGAGATCGGCACATCGAATGGCTATTCGACGCTATGGCTTGCCGAGGCATGTAAGGCAACGGGCGGGCAGGTCCATACAGTAGAGTTTTCCGAATTCAAGTGTCAGCTGGCACTCAGCAACTTTGAGCGCTCGGGTCTGGACCAACAAATTATCTTGCAGCACGAAGATGCAGGACAGGTGCTGGCAGTAGCAAGGGATGATGCATACGATCTGATCTTTCTTGATTCAGAGCGCTCAGAATACCTTGGCTGGTGGCCTGACTTGCGGCGTAGTCTGCGACCCGGCGGTTTGCTGGTCGTTGACAATGCCGTTTCCCACGAAGCGGAAATGGTGGGGTTTATGGCACAGGTCAAAGCGGATCCTGCATTCTTCTGTTGCGTGGTTCCGGTCGGCAATGGTGAATTCATGGCGACCCGGGCCGTGAGGGAAGGTGCGCCGCTAGCGCCAGAGTAAGCCACTGCGTAGGGATGCCTTTGTCGCTGGTGGGTGATGGCCTTCGGCCTAAGCCACCCTACCCATCATGCGCGTGTGGTTGAATCTCGATGGCATGTGGCGCAGGATATGGCGTCAACCCACAAGGAGCAGCCCATGCCTACCATCACCCTGCGCGGTAACCCTATCGAAGTTTCTGGTGTCTTGCCTGCCGTCGGCTCTCAGGCACCGGCCCTGAATCTGACCAACGGCGATCTGGCCGAGGTGACGCTGGCCGATTTTGCCGGCAACAAGATCCTGAATATTTTCCCTAGCGTCGACACCCCGACCTGCGCCACCTCGGTACGCAAGTTCAACGAGCAGGCTGCCGGCCGCGACGGCGTGACCGTGCTGTGCATCTCGGCCGACCTGCCGTTCGCGCAGAAGCGCTTCTGCGGCGCCGAAGGCATCGAGGGCGTGGTCAATCTGTCGACCTTCCGCCATCCCGAGTTTCGCAGCACTTGGGGCGTAGAGTTTGCCAGCGGCCCCCTGCAGGGTCTGACTGCGCGCGCGGTGGTGGTGCTGGATGCCGACAACAAGGTGTTGCACAGCGAGCTGGTGAGCGAAGTCGGGCAGGAGCCGGACTACGCTGCGGCGCTGGCGGTGTTGTAAGCAGCTGGGTGGAGGGACGCCACTTCTGGCGTCTGTTCTGCCTGTTTAAACCAGCTCATCTCGCCCAGCAATAGCACCGAGGCCTGATCCAGGCGTTGAGTCATCGGTGCGATGGCGGCCATCTGGCGGGCAATGGCCTGTGCCTTGTCCGACAGGTGGCGGCTGGTGTCGACGATCTGTCGCCCGCTGGCTTCCTGTTCTTCTCCCGCCTCTCCAATCTCGCTGACTTTACGGCTGACTTCGTTCAGTGCCGCATCGACGGCGGCCAGCGTTTCGGCCTGTACGCTCTGTGCCTGCCGGCTGTCGTTGCCGGTGCTGCCCGCTTCCCGAATGGTGCTGTCCAGCACGCCGGTCGCGTTTTCGATCTGCAGCAGGGCCTGGCCGATGCCGTCGGTGGCGTCGCGGGTGCGTTCGGCCAGTTTGCGTACTTCATCGGCGACCACGGCAAAGCCGCGGCCGCTCTCGCCGGCGCGTGCCGCTTCGATGGCCGCATTGAGTGCCAGCAGATTGGTCTGGTCAGCGATATCGCGGATCAGCGTGCTGACCTGACGGATATTGTCGCTGGAGCATTTCAGTTCACTCATCTGCAACGAAACGGCATCGATGCGCTCGAGCAGGCTCCCCATCTTGACCGCGCCCTGTTCGCATGCGCTGCGGGCGCTGGCGGTGCGGCGCGTCACGTCGGCGGTGCCAGCTTCGATCACTGCCAGATGGCGGGCGATCATGGCGGCCGCTTCATCGACGCGGCTGGCTGCATGGTGGGATACGCCGGCTTCTTCAGCCTGAGCCGCGCTGATGGCAATGACCTGCTGGGTCAGTCCGGACAGCAGCGTGTTTTCATGTGCACCGGCCGCTGCATGGCTGTGGACGCGGGACAGCAGTGTCGACAGTTTTTCCAGAAAACGGTTGATGCCTTGTGCCGCATGCGACAGTTCATCCTTGCCTGCTTCGGGCAGGCGCGTAGACAGCCAGCCCTCGGCCAGATGGCCGGCGGCCTGGTCGATGGCGCGCAGACGGCGTTTGAGCCAGTGGGCGATCAGCCCTTGCGACAGCACCACGGCGAGACAAGCCAGTGCCAGCGGCCCGAGTACCAGCAACAGCAGCTGGTCAAGGTCGCGGGAAATCTGCAGATTGTCCCGTTCCGTCTGAGCCTGCAGGCGCTGGAGGTCCTGATCCAGCCGTGTGACCAGTGGTGCCAGAAAGCTGCTGTAGGCGGACTCCGGGATCGCCAGCGCGTCTTCCGGTGCGGTGGCGGCAATCTGTAATGCCGAGGCCATCTGCTGGTGGTATTGCGTCCAGCTGGCGGCAACCGCGTTGCGGAACACTTCGTGCTCGCTGGCCGGCAAGGCCGCCAGCACTTCCGGCAGCAGGCGGGCGTAAGTGGCGTCGGCACGCTTGAGCCTGACGGCCGTTTCATCCAGCAGCGGGTCGGCGCGGGACAGTGCCAGCGCCTCGCTCTTGAGGGTGTACAGCTGGATGCCGAGCGTCTGTTGCTGGCGGTTGTGCTCCAGCTCGCCCAGTGTCCGCTCCAGCAAATAGGCGCTGCTGGCCATGACCAGCAGCAGGCAGGCGAGGGTAAACGCAACCGAGGACCACAGGCGCTGGCTGATCGTCATTCTCTGGCACCATTTTATATGAATGGCCGCAGCTTAACCTTGGGTGGTTAAATTTTTATGACAAGTAATTGTCGGTGTGCAAGGCTGGGTAGCGCATTCGTGCAGCCAGTCTATCAACACCTGCAGTCGCTTGGGGACGGCCGCGTAGGGCGGGTGAACCAGGTAATAATCATAGTGGCCGGGCTGGGTGAAATTGCCGAAGGGCAGGATCAGTTCGCCCTTGTCTATGCGCTTTTGTACCAGCTGATGGCGGCCGATAGCGATGCCGCCATGGTTGAGCGCCGCAATTACACATAGATCCGAGCGGTCAAAGGTCAGGCTACGTTCGGGCAACAAGGCATCCATCTGGTGATGACGCGCCCACAAGCGCCATTCGGCATCGTAGGCCGCGTTATGCCAGGCCAGCGAATCGTGCAGCAAGGTGCAATGGCGCAGATTGTCCGGCGTGTCCAGCAAACCATGCTGATGGGCATATTCCGGGCTGCACACCGGCGCGATCATCTCCCCCATCAGCTTGCTGCCGACCAGACCGGGAAACTCGCCATCGGCGTAGTACAAGGCCAAGTCGATGGCTTGCGTGCGGACGTCGACGTTATCGTTACCCACGCGGATATCCAGCGAGATATGCGGGTAACGGGCGCTGAAGTTGGCCAGACGCGGCACCAGCCAGCACTGAGCCAGTGACGGACGGACATAGAGCGCGATGGCGCCGGCCACTTCGGCTTGCGGTGTCTGCTGCAATGCCTCTGACAGCTCCCCCATCGCTCCTTGCAAAATGCGGTAGATGCGCTCGCCGTCTTCGGTCAGGGCGACCCTCCGGGTCAGGCGGTGGAAGAGTGCAAGTGACAGGCTTTGTTCCAGACGGGCGATACGGTGGCTGACGGCGCTGGCGGTCAGGCAGAGCTCTTCGGCGGCGCGGGCGAAGCTCAGGTGGCGGGCCGCCACCAGAAAGGTATGCAGGTTGGCGAACTGGGCGTTGGTGAGCTTGGCGCCCATTCTTGGCGAAAGATTCAACATGGTCGCATTGTACCGGAAAGCCGGATGCAAACCGCCCGGGCCTGCCGCAGTCAGCGCGCCCGGGCAGTGCAGGGTGTCGACGTTTAGGCCAGTAGTGCCCGGCCTTTGGCCAGATAGGCTTCCATTTCAGCCGGCGGCACCATGCTGCCACCGGTACCCCATACCAGATGGGTTGCATTGGCCATGCGCTCGGCGCTCAGGCCGATGCGGGCACGGTAGCCCTGTGTTTCCTGCAGTACCCGCGCCATGCCCTGCACGCCTGCCAGTGCCGAAGGCTCCATGCGGATGCCTTCCAGCTGTTCGGCCAGTGCCAGATAGCGATACAGCGTTTCATCGCTGACGGTGTAGTAGCCGTCCAGCAGGCGCTGCATCGCCTTGCCGACAAAACCGGAGGCACGGCCGACCGCCAGCCCGTCGGCGGCAGTGACGTTATCGATGCCGAAGTCCTGCACCGACACCGCGTCGTGCATGCCGGTATGGACGCCCAACAGCATGCACGGCGAGTGGGTCGGTTCGGCAAAGATGCAGTGTACGGCATCGCCAAATACCAGTTTCAGACCGAAGGCCACCCCGCCCGGGCCGCCACCAACGCCGCATGGCAGATAGACGAACAGCGGGTGTTCGGCGTCGACAGTGATGCCGGCGGCCGCGATCTGGCGCTGCAGGCGCTCGGCGGCAACGGCGTAGCCGAGGAACAGGCTGGTAGAATTTTCATCGTCGACAAAGTGGCAGCTAGGATCGGATTCGGCCTGTTTGCGGCCTTGTGCCACCGCGACGCTGTAGTCGGATTCATATTCAACCACGGTCACGCCATGGGCGCGCAGCTTGTCCTTCTTCCACTGGCGGGCATCGGCCGACATATGCACCGAGGCCTGGAAGCCCAGCTGTGCACTCATGATGCCGATGGACAGGCCGAGGTTGCCGGTCGAGCCGACCGCGACCTTGTATTGGCCGAAGAAAGCGCGCATGGCATCGCTGTCCAGTTTGGCGTAGTCGTCATCGATGGTGAGCAGGCCGGCAGCCAGCGCCAGGTCTTCGGCATGCTTGAGCACTTCATAGATGCCGCCGCGTGCCTTGATCGAACCGGAAATCGGCAGGTTGCAATCTGCCTTGAGCCACAACTGGCCGGCAGATTCCTGGTCATGACGCGCCATCAGTTCGGCTTGCAGCTTGGGCATGGGCAGGATGCCCGACTCGATAATACCGCCGCTGGCGCGGGTTTCCGGGAACACCTGCATGATGTAGGAGGCAAAGCGGTCCAGACGGGCACTGGCATCGGCCACATCGGCAGCGGTCAGGCCGACATCTGCCAGTGCTTCTGCCGTCGGTGCGATGCCAGGGTTGAACCAGCTGGTTTCCTGCAAGGCGATCAGTTCATTGATCAGCGGGTAGCTGGCGCACCAGCTTTCAATTGTTTTGCCCAGAATCATGATGTTGCTCCTGTATCAGATAATAAGTTTGATCATGTGTTGTCTGTAGTCTGCTTAAATCACGCGCGACAACAGCAAAGTCAGTCCCAGTGCGACCACGGAGGCCAGCACGGTACCGCCGGTAAATTTCTTCAGTGCATCGGATAGCGAGACACCCAGATATTCCTTCACCACCCAGAATGCCGAGTCGGTGACGTGGGTCCAGCCGATAGCGCCGGCGCCGATGGCAATCACGATGATTTCACGGCTGTAGCCGGAGTTATCGCCCAGCATAGGCAATACCATGCCGGCCGCGCTGATCATGGCAACGGTGGCCGAGCCGACGGCGAAGTGCATCAGCCCTGCAATCAGCCAGGCCAGTACGATAGGGTTCATGTCCAGTTGTGCCAGCGTTCCGGCCAGGACCTTGCCC
>NZ_RJTZ01000010.1:0-51529 GCF_024343515.1 Aquitalea sp. S1-19
TGCTCGTAATCGCGCGCATCCCGCGTTAAGCGGTTAGCCAACGCATCGTCCTGCGTTAGCACCATCAAGCCGCTGCTGTCCGCATCCAGCCAGCCAGCTTCTTGCAAATGGGTGCTACAACGGGAAAGCCAGGCCCAGCCGCTGCGGTCTTTGTCGCAGCGTGTCGCAGCTTGCAATAAAGGTAAAGGATTGGCGACGCCGGCGGGCTTATTCAGCAGCAGGGTTACACGGGAAGGCGGCGGCTGAATCTTGCTGCGCTCCAGCGTAATGGTTTGGGTGGCGCTGATGCGACTTCCCAGGGCTTGTACCGTTTCACCATCTACGCGGACAAAACCCATTTCTATGCATTCATCGGCTTCGCGTCGCGATGCGACCAGACCCAGTTCGGTCAGGCGGCGACTCAGGCGGATATCTTCTGACATGACAACTCCCGGCTAGGGACACTAGCCTCGACATTATAATGATTAAATTATATATTGTTCGATCGCATCAAATACTTCGTTTACAAATAAATCGACTCCATGCCCGCAGACCGTTTTAAAGACTTCAATGCCAAACTAGATGAAGCGCAAATGCACTACGCCATCAATCTGGGGGACGCGCTTGTCTGTCTTGAACATTTGCTGGCCCGGAAAGAGGCGCAGGATGCGCCGCGCCTCTTACAAGCCTTGCAGTTGCGCGGCCAGATACGGACGGCGCAAGGCCACTTTATGGTGGCCATGGAAGATCTGGTACGCGCCCAGCAGCTGGCAGTACAGGCCGCAGACAATCAGGCCGAAGCCCAGCTACTGTGTCTGATCGGCAATATCTACATCCTGCAAGGCTTGTATCCGGATGCGATGGGCATTTTGCTGGATGCTGTCCATACCCTGGAAAGCGGTGAGACCAGTACATGGCTGGCACGCGCACTGAATAGCCTGGGTTTTACCTACCATTTTCTCGGACAGCACGGCAAGGCGGTCTCCTATTTGGAGCGCAGCATACAGCTTGCCCGGGAAACAGGCGACCTAATGGTAGAAAGTCTGGCTTTAGACAGTCTGGCCAATAGCAAACTTGCCATGGGGCAAGAGCGCGAGGCGCTGGTCTATATCCGCCGCAGCATTTTACTGCTACGTAGTTTGGGCCATGCAGAATATCTGGCAGAGTACCTCGTTACACTGGCCAAGGCAGAGGATGGCGTGGGTGAAGACGGCAGCGCCAGCTTGCATGAGGCACTGACGCTGGCAAGACGCCTGCAACTGCCGCGGCACGAAGCCCAGACACTCTATTATATGGGGCTACGTCAAGTCAGATTAGGGCAACACAATGAGGCTGAAGAGCTACTTAGTAATGCATTAGCCCTTGCCAGCAAGACAGGTGACAGCCGGCTGGTTTATCTTGCCCATCAGCAGCTTTCCATGCTGTTGCAGCAACAAGAACGCTATCGCGAGGCGCTGTTGCACTATCAGGGCTTCCATGTAAAAAAGGAAGCCTTGCTGGGTGAGGCTGCAGAGCGCCGCCTGCAATATCTGGAAATCCGTCACCGCATCCATGCTGCCGAAGATGCCAAGCATGCGGCGCTCAAGCGCAATAAAACGCTGGAAGAAGAAGTCAGACAGCGTACTGCACTACAAAGAAAAGCCGAAAAGCTGGCACGTATTGATTCCTTAACCGGTTTGTACAATCGACGCCATTTTCGTCATTGTGCGGAACAGTTGCAGCAGGAAGCCTTGCAAAAGGGAATGCCACTTAGTCTGATTCTGTTTGATGCCGACCATTTCAAGCAGATAAACGATACCTGGGGGCATGCCGTCGGAGATCAGGCCTTGCAGGCTATCAGCCTGAACCTGCTGGATAGCACGCGCCGCGAAGACCTTTTCGGGCGCTATGGCGGCGAAGAATTCATTATGTTGATGCCGAACACGACAACAGATCAGGCTCTGGAAGCCGCGCGCCGTATGCTGTTCAAGGTCGAGCGCCAAGGTTTGCCTCTGGGGGACGCCACCATCCCGCTCACATTGAGTGCAGGCATAGCCGGCAGCCCCTGTGGCCAGCACATTAGTTTGGACCAACTGATCAAGTCCGCGGATCAGGCACTTTATCTGGCGAAAAACAAGGGCCGCAATCAGGCAGTACTGGCCGAAGACTAAATCTTCGCCCCCTGCCCTATGGCGAACAAGGCCACTGCGACTCAGAGCGGATTCTTAAGCAGGCTGCCTGCCAGCTGACTGAAGCCATCCCACATAATCTGTACCCCCAGACACAGCAATATAAACGCCGTCAGGCGCATAAAGACCAGTTCGCCGGTTTCGCCCAGATAACGCAGTAGCTTCTCGCCATGGCGGTAACACAAAAACACAATCAGGCTGACCAGCGCCACACCAACCAGACTGGCAGCCGGGGCCAGCGTATATTTGAGCAGGCCATGCTCGGCCTGGGTCATGGAGGCGCCCAGCGTAATGGCCACCGAAACCGAGCCGGGACCTACGGTCAAGGGAAATGCCAGCGGATAAAAAGCTCGCTGCTTAAGCTCTTCCTTACTAATATGCTCACCACCTTGCATGCCAGTCGGGCTGGCATCGGCCGGCGTATCGTTCAGCAAACGCCAGGCCGAGAAGGTAATCAGCAAGCCGCCGCTGAGCTGCACCACCGGCAGGGAAACACCAAAAAACTCCAGTACGAAGCTGCCGATATACATACTGCCCAATAACAGAACAAAGCTGCTGATCGCGATGCGCCGTGCCAGATAATGGCGCTGTGCTTTGCTATTACGCGCAGTTTGGGCCAGGAAGATGGGCACCATGCCCGGCGGGTTCATGATCGGCAGCAAGGCGGCCATGACAAAAAATACTTTGCTGGTAAAAAGCATCAAGGTGGTAAGCATCGCTTATTCTCTCACGAAAATTTACCGCCAGTATTAGGATCTGTTGACGTTTCACATCGGCAGCCATAAAAACGCACAGGCCATAGCGGCCATGCTTTCGTAATTTCGCTTCAGCTTGTCATAGCAAAATGCTACTGCCCGGTACAGTTTCAGCCAGGCTCGGGCCCCTCGGGGCCCGATTGCGTCAAAATGCGTTCGCGGCCGTAGCCATTGACCGCCACGAGCGCCCGCGCTGTGCTGGTAAGGGCTTACCAGTAATCAATCACGAAACTCGGCCTGCTGCCTAGTCATGCTGGCCATCACCGCTTTCTGGATGTCTTCCGACATCAACATCCCCGCATTCCAGGTCGCAATATACTGCAAACCATCAGCCACACTATGGTCGCGGCTGTAGTTGATAACATGCTTACTCCCGCGCACTGCGACCGGACTTTTGCCCGCGATAGCACGAGCTACGCTCAATGCGCCATCGACAACGGAAGCTGCATCATCGAATAGCTGATTGACCAGCTGCCACGCCTGAGCCTGTTCCGCTTTGACATCACAACCCGTTAGCGCCATTTCCCGGCATACACCCTGACCAACCACATGATGCAAACGCTGCAAAGTGCCCACATCGGCCACCATTCCCATATCGACTTCACGCACGCTGAAAACCGCATCCTGGCTGGCGTAACGGAAATCGGCGGCCAGCGCGATATCCAGTCCACCACCTACGCAAGCCCCATGAATGGCAGCAATGACCGGCTTGCTGCAGTTCTCCAGGCTGGATACGCAAGCTTGCAGCTCCAGAATCAATTTGCGCAGCTTTTCACGCTTGCGCGTATCGCACTTATCGGCAACGGCCGCCTGCACTCCCATGAGCATGGACAGGTCGATACCGGAACAAAAATGTTTACCTTCCCCGGATAATACGGCAGCGCGCACTTCGGCATTTTCATCACACCACTCGAAAGCCGCTTTCAGCTCACGCCACATCTCTTCATTTAGCGCATTAGCCTTGTCGGCTCGATTGAATCTGACATGGGCAACGTGATCGGTGACGCTTAGCGTAAGGGTACTGAAATTCATCTCTGACTCTCCTGATGTATTATTGCGATGGGGTTTGCTGACGCTTTTGGGGCACCCAGGCCCAGATCATTTCACAATGGACGGGCTCTTCCCCTGATTCATCCGTCACGCGTACGCTAACCGTGACATCCCCCTTATCCTGTTCATGCATGCTCCTTATCTGTTCGGCAGATAGTGTTGCCTCGGCACACATTCCGCCCTGCGCACGCTTCAAATAATCGACATGCATGGACTTGAGCAGCATCAGCTTATTGTCCGGCATATTCATGCCGACAACAAAACCAGTCGCGGTTTCCGCCAGTAATGCCATCGCCGCCGCGTGCACACCCTTGATATGGTTTTGGATCTTGCGCTGATTGCGCAGGGAAACGACCATTTTCTGTGGTGAGACCTCGTCAAAACGCAGCCCGGATGTGGCCAGAAAGGGAACAACACGGCCAAAAATCCGGCTCAGAACCATACTACGCATGCCAGCGGGCAAGCATAAGGTCTTGTCCGCAATACGGCTCATCCTGTTTTTTTTATACGTCATGCTATTTATCCACCTTCTCGTGTGAACCGGCCATGTTGATGCCCAACATGGCTCTAATCTGGTTTTTGACAGTCACCAGTATGTTTTCGTCTATGCGTGCCAGTTGCAATGCGCCTTGTAATGTCGAAAACAGGACAGCTCCGATAGCTCCAGGCTCGCCAGCATAAGTCATCGTGGCTTCTGTTCTCCCCTTCGAGGCGATGAGCACAGCCCAGTTTCGCATCTCGTCAATAAATGCCGATGCTTCTGCCTGCATGATTTCAGGCAGGCGCGGAAACTCGGTAGACAGGACGCCACTTGGACAAATCTGCCTGTCTTTAGCGAAATAGGTTTCACTGAGCTCAAAATAACGCTCCAGTTGCTCCCGTCCGCTCAATAGCTGCTGGGAATCGGTAAAGCGGGCAAAGCGCCGGCGGTAGCGCTGTATCAGCGCCACACCCAGATCGGTCTTATGCGGGAAATGGTAGTGGATGGCTGCATTGCGCACGCCCAATACCTTGCTGATTTGCTGATAACTGAAACCATGGTAGCCATGGCTCAGCAGCAAAGCCTCGGCTAAATCGAGGATTTTCTTGCGGGTTTCCCCTTTGACGGCAGATTCCATTTTCATGGATCTGACTCTACTTACCGGTTAGTAAGCTGTCAATGCCCATGTCTTACCCGGTATTAAGTAGCACGCATATCGTTTATGATATGCCTTACCCTTTTGCACACTCTGCGTTCACATGAAACTAAAATTCAGCAAGATGCACGGCCTTGGCAATGATTTCATGGTGATAGACGGTGTGCGCCAGACAGTCAGCCTCTCTCCGGAACATATACGCGAACTGGGCGACCGCCACTTCGGCATCGGCTTTGACCAGTTGCTATTGGTCGAACCCGCCCATCAGCCGGAAAACGATTTTCGCTACCGCATCTACAACAACGATGGCAGCGAAGTCCAGCAATGCGGCAATGGCGCACGCTGTTTCGTCAAGTTTGTGATTGAACAGCAGTTGACCGCTAAGCGGGCTATCCGCGTCGAAACCGCGCGCGGTGTCATCGTCCCGGAAATGGATCTGACAGGGCGCATCGTCGTCAATATGGGCACTCCCCGCTTCACCCCGCAAGAGATTCCTTTTCTTGCCGACACTGCCGCACTAGCCTATCCCGTCATGCTCTCTGGCAAGCCGTACCAGATAGCCGCCCTATCCATGGGAAACCCGCACGCGGTGTTACGGGTTGAAGATCTGGCAACGGCAGAAGTTGCGACGCTGGGACCAGTACTTGAATCACATCCGAGCTTTCCCGAGCGGGTTAATGCCGGCTTTATGCAAGTTATCAAACGCAATGAAATCGCCCTGCGTGTATACGAACGCGGTGCCGGCGAAACGCTAGCCTGCGGCACGGGTGCCTGTGCAGCCGTAGTTGCCGGCATCCGTCAAGGCTGGCTGGACCATGAAGTCTTGGTGCATGCACGCGGAGGGGATCTGACGATACGCTGGCTAGGAGAAGGTCATGCGGTCATGATGAGCGGGCCTGCCGTTACGGTCTTTACCGGTGAAATAGAAACCGGAGAGGCTAGCTGATGCAAAGCGAGGAGGTGCTGTATTTTCTGCTAAACAACCCGGAGTTTATCCGCCAGAAAGCCGAAGAATTTGGCTGGCTGCATCCAAAAGATCGGGTCATCATTCCTTTTGCCGAGCAGAAAATCCGCCAGCTTCAGTTAAAAAATACCGAGATTCAGCGACAACTGGCGCAATGGCAGCAACAAGCGCGGGAAAATGCAGTATTGCTTGACCGCATGCACCAACTGACGCTGAGCCTGCTGCCAAGGCATTCAACCAGTGCCTGCGTACAGGCGGCACTTGATTGTTTTGAACAGCAATTCGGCCTGAATCGGGTACTGATCCGTTTATGGGGCAGCAGTCAATTAGCCCCCAACCTTCGCGCTTCGGCAGTGTTACAGCAGCAGGCGCACAAACTGCATGCCCCTAGCTGTGGCCACTATGCAAGCGAAGAGCTTATTGCATGCTTTGTGCCCGAGCCCGTACTGCAATCCTTTGCCAAGCTATCCCTGCGTAGCCCCGACGGAGAGGCCTTCGGCTTATTAGTGATTGCAAGCGAAGATGCAGACCGCTTTAATCCCGAACTGGATACGCACTATCTGGCACAGATCGGTACAGTCTTATCGCATGCCTTATGGCACAGCATGGGCACATGCTAGTGACAGCGGCAAACATCGGCCTTGCGTTGATGCTACTGCTTTATCTGCTACATGGCCTTTGGCTGATTTGTCGTAGCCGCAGCGCCACCGGCATGGCGGCGCTGCTTGCAGCCTACTTTATTGCCGCCATTCTGACCAAACTGACGCTCCCCTCACTCAAGCTCTGGGCGCTTTACCTGCCGCTAGCGTATTTCTACGCAGTGACAGGCATTGCCTCTGCCTTATGGTCACTTAGCAGTGCATGCTGGACGAGCAAAGGTCTGTACTACCCGGAAAAAAGCCGCAAACTTGCTGCTTACTACAACGCCCACTTGGCCGTGCATAGCGGCATACTTTTGGCATCATTAAAAGCACCAGAGATCCTGACCGCCTATCTATTGCTACCCAGCCTAATGGTGCTGCTGATCTATGTGGCTTACCGCGTATTTCTGGCAGAGGCCAAGCATAACGGACAGACTCATTGGTCTATTTTTGTGCTGCTTGCCATCACCAGCCCCATTTTGCTCAATCTGGCGCGCCAACTGCTGGTTCCGCTTAGCTATATACTTGGGCAACCTTAGTCCTCATCTTCTGTACACCAGATCGGCTTGCGCTTTTCAATAAAAGCCTGCACGCCCTCCAATTGTTCCGCACTACCGATCAGCTGAAGAAATGCCGATCGTTCCGCCTCCAACTGGCTCGTCAGCGTCACGTCACTTGAATTGTCAATCAGCTGTCGTGCCGCTGCCACGGCGGACGTACCTTGCCCTCCGACTTTTTCAGCCAGGCTAACCGCAACAATTTTTGCAAAACCGGGGTCAACAATCTCCTCCAGCAGGCCAATGTCAAAACCTTTACGGGCATCCACGGTCTCGCCACCCAAGACAATACGCTTAGCCCAAGCTTTGCCGACTTTGTCCGCCAGCATTTTGGTACCGCCGGCGCACGGAATCAGACCAACCCGCGCCTCGGGCAGCCCCATCAGTGCCCCTTGCTCTGCAACCATATAATCACAGCACAATGCAAGCTCCAGCCCGCCGCCCAGTGCATAGCCATTGATGGCCGCGACGGTCACCCCGTCAAAGTTGCGGATAGCCGCAAATGAGCGATCAAAGGCATCAATGACTTGCGCAGCCTTCTCTTTGTCTCCCGAGGTAAACATATTGAGATCGGCTCCCGAGCAAAAAAACCGATCCCCCGCACCTGTCACCACTAATGCGCGAATGTTTTCATCATTCGACAAGCTTTTTACCGTAGACTCCAGCTCAGCGAGGACATCCAGCCCAAGTGTATTGGCAGGGGCATTGTCAATGGTGACAATGGCAGACTGCCCCAGTTTTTCTACTACGATGAATTTCATTTCCACTCCTTTAATCTTGTTCTGCATAAAATCTGCTATAGGCGCAAGGCCTTGCCCTGGCTACTTAAAATACAATCCTGCAGTTCTTTAAAACCAGATCGATAGCAACCTGGTAGCCTGTTCTCAGGCTTTCTTACCCGTGCGTACAATTCGACACTGGCATGACACAGATAGATAACTCATGCTTTATAGACAAGCATCAGCCGTATATCTAAGCAGAGCCTGTTAAAATCTGAATTTTTTACAGGCCACCATGCTGGAAACCAGTCTGTTTTCTCTTTTTGTTGCAGGTTTGCTCGGCGGGGGACATTGCCTGGGCATGTGCGGCGGCATTGTGACAGCCTTGTCACCACAACACGGCAAGCATCAAGCCAACTGGCTGCTTCTCGCCGGCTACAACACCGGCCGTATAGCAAGCTATGTACTGATCGGGGCATTAGCCGGCGGCATCAGCGGTTTTGCCTTGTCCGGCGGACATCTGGCAAAGGTGCAGCAGCTACTTTATATTGCGGCCAATCTGATTCTGATCCTGATGGGCTTGTATCTGGCGGGCCTGTCCGGTTTATTGACCCGCATAGAGGCGATTGGTCGCCCGCTATGGCGTCGCCTGCAGCCACTATCACGGCGCCTGTTGCCAATCAGGACGCTGCCACAAGCACTGGCTGTCGGCGCGCTCTGGGGCTGGCTGCCTTGCGGCCTGGTGTATAGCGCCAGCCTGTCGGCGCTGGCTAGCGCAAGTGCCAGCCATGGCGCCCTGCTGATGCTGGCCTTTGCACTGGGCACTTTGCCCAATTTGCTGCTAATGGGGATGTTTGCCACGCGGCTTAAACAGTTACTACAGCAACGCTATGTCCGGCTGGGAGCCGGTCTGCTGGTGACGCTGACCGGCATTATTCCCTTGTTACGCCTGGCGCTTATTTAAGCGCCGACACGATGGCCGAAACATTATGGCGAAACAGTGCAAGATAGGTGTCCGCCGGGCCACCCGAAGGTGACAAGGCATCCGAATACAGTTTGCCACCGACCTTGACGCCAGCTTCACGCGAGAGCTGATCCATCAGGCGCTGGCTGGCCATATTTTCGGCAAATACAGCACGTATTTTGTCCTGCCTCACCTGACGCACCAACCGGGCTACCGATTTGGCCGAAGCTTCAGCATCGGTACTAACCCCTTGCGGTGCCAGAAAGCTGATCTGGTAACGTGCCCCCAGATAGGCAAAGGCATTGTGCGAGCTCAATACCTTGCGCTGCGCTAGCGGTATGGTAGAAAACTGCTGGACAGCCCATGTATCCATCGCCTTGACCTTGGCCGAATAAGCCGCCGCACGCTGGCGGTAGATATCGCGACCAGCAGGATCGGCCTTCGTCAAACCCGCCTCGATATTATGGATGTAGTTTTGTACCCGTGCCGGATCATGCCAGGCATGAGGATCAACAGCACCATGACCATGACCGTGATCATCACTCGCCACTTTGAGAGCTGAAACACCAGACGCCGCCGAAACGACAACTCCCTTAAAATTGGCAGCACGCGTCAGGCGCCCCATCCAGCCTTCGTAACCCAAACCATTGACCACAAAAACCTTAGCCTCACCCACGCGCTTGACGTCGGCCGGCTTAGGTTGAAATACATGCGCATCCTGATCAGGCCCAACCAGCGACACGACCTCGACCCGGTCGCCACCGATTTCACGCGTCATGTCGGCGACAATACTAAAACTGGCGACAACAGGCATTTTGGCCCAGACAGAAAGTGGGAAAGCTGCCATCAGCAGCAACATGGCTACTTTTTTCATATTTTACTCTTCAAAATGCCGGGCACGGATGTAGCGCGGGAGCGCGCCGCCTTGCGACCCGAACAACAAGGAAACCAGATAAAACAGGCCGGCCAGCAGGATGATGGAAGGACCGGACGGCAGCTCCACATGATAAGACAGCAACAGTCCGCCAAAACCGGAAACCATGGCCACACTCACCGACCAGAGCAGCATGCCGCCGACACTTTGCGCCCACAAACGCGCAGTAATCGCCGGCAGCATCATCAGCCCCACCGCCATCAAGGTGCCCAGCGCCTGAAAACCGGCGACCAGATTCAGTACGACCAGTAACAAAAACAACTGGTGCCACCATTGCCCGCCACCGCGCACCGCCGACAAAAACACCGGATCCAGACATTCCAGCAACAGCGGGCGCCAGATAATCGCCAGCATGGTCAAGGTTACGGAGGCCACGCCGGCGACCAGCAGCAAGGCCATGTCATCCACCGCAAGAACCGAGCCGAACAGGATGTGCATCAGATCGACATTGCTGCCACTCACGGAAACCAGCAACACACCGGCGGCAAGCGACAAGAGGTAAAACGCGGCAAAGCTCGCGTCTTCCTTGACCGAGGTGTAGCGCGTCGCCAGCCCCGCCAATATGGCAACCAGCACACCGGCCACAAAGCCGCCCAGACTCATCGCTGGCAAGGACAGACCAGCCAGCATAAAGCCGATGGCAGCCCCTGGCAGCACGGCATGACTCATGGCGTCCCCCATCAGACTCATGCGCCGCATGACCAGCAATAGCCCGATAGGCGCCGAGCCCAGCGCCAGCGCGATACAGGCCACCAGCGCGCGGCGCATAAAGCTGAACTCGATAAAGGGCGCAAAGGCAAAATCATAGATAGTCTGCCAGATCATGCGGCCTCCTCATCGGTGTGACACACCGGCGCCTTGTCGTGCCAACTGGCGGTGCGGTCGACTGCACGGCGCAAATTGGCATCGGTCAACACCGTTTCGGTCCCACCCCAGGCGATGACTTCACGCCCCATCAGCAAGGTATACGGGAAATAGGCGCGCACCTGCTCATAGTCGTGCAGCACGGCAATCACCGTTCTGCCCTCCTCTTTCCATTGCCGTACCAGTTCCAGCAGATCGAAGGTCGTCTTGGCATCTACCGCGTTAAAAGGCTCATCCAGCAGAATCAGGCGCGCGTCCTGCACCAGAATGCGCGCAAACAAGACACGCTGGAATTGCCCGCTGGACAAGGCACTGATCGGGCGAGCGGCAAAACCGGCGAGCCCCACCTGCTCGAGCGCATGGGCCACACGCGCCAAACCAGTCCGCCCCATGCGGCCAAAAGCACCGGACTCATGCCATAAACCGGTCGCGACCAGGTCGGTCACTGACACAGGCAAAGAGCGGTCTATTTCCGACTGTTGTGGCAAATAGGCGATGTCCCGCACCGCCAGACCCGATAGCTCAACCGACCCCGCATCCGGCTTGAGCGCACCCATCATCGCCTTAAGCAGCGTGCTTTTACCCGCGCCATTCGGCCCAAAAATCGCCGTCGCGTCACCCAAGGCAAACTCGCCCGATGCGTGATGTACTGCAGGGTGGCGCTGATAGGAAACCGTCAGGTTTTTGAGGGCTATTTTCATGAATTCGTCCCCAGCGCCCAGGCCACCAAGCCCCACAGGATAATCAGCAAGACGGCCACGCCCAGCAAACGGTCCAGTGCCGACATCGTGATCAGGCTAAGGCGCAGGCGGCGCGGTTTTTCGTGCGTATGCGCATGCATCAGACAGACTCCAGACAGGCATTGAGCGCCGACTCGAGTACTGCGGCATCTATTTCAGGCGCAATCACTTCAAAACGGCTGTCACGCCGCCAGGCAACCTGTGCCGCCCCCCACTGCCCTTCGCTCCAGTTCAGCCACACCCAGCTGCCCAGCACACGAAATACCCCTTTGGCCCGCACAAGGCCGGGCACGAGGCGAGGCAGATCATCGAACAGGCGGGTCAGACGCTCGCCGTCAAAGTCTCGCTCAGGTGGGAAGGTCCAGCCCTGAGACTGCCAGCCACCATCGGCTCCTTTGACCAGCGCCGGGCGATAGCGCGGCTTGGCCGCAGGCATCAGACTCAGCCAGACAGGATCCGCCGCACCTTGTGCAACCTCAGCTACCAGTATTTTGGCCGGGAATAATGCCGCAGCCTTATCGCGGAATGTGCCCAGCGTCGCGCTGTCGCACAAATCCAGCTTGGTCGCCAGCAACACATCGGCAATGGCAACCTGATCACGATAGAGCGGCTGCAAGGCGTAATCGGGATTCACAAACTGGCGCGGATCCACCAGCGTCAGCACCGCGCCTATTTCCAACGCATCACCCAAGGGCTTGGCGCGCAATTCGTCGATCACGCTGGCGGCGTGGGCAAGGCCGCTGGCTTCGATAATCAGCCGGTCAGGGCGTTCGCGGCGCAGCAAAGTGGCAACGGTCACAGTCATTTGCGGCCCCGCCACACAACACAGGCAACCGCCGGCAATTTCGGCCACCGGCACCTCGCCATCGGAGAGCACGGCGCCATCGATACCGATCTCGCCGAATTCGTTGACGATAATGGCCCAGCGCTCGTGTGCCGGCTTATGTGCGATCAGGTGCCGCAATACGGTCGTCTTGCCGACGCCGAGAAAGCCGCTGAGCAGATTGACTATGGTTTTTTTCATGGGAGGCAATGTTTGCAACTGCCGGTCAGCACCAGACTTTGTGCACGCGGCACAAAACCGGCACGGGCCGTTGTTTGGGAAAGAGACTGAAAAGTCGCGTCGGCATCGAGTTCTTCGACTCCGCCACACTGTTCGCAGGCCAGAATCAGGGCTTGATGGCTGCACTCGAAATGGTGGCAGACAATATAGCCATTCAAGGCATCGACACGATGCAACATGCCGTACTGAGCCAGATAGTCCAGTGCGCGGTAGACGGTAGGCGGCGCAGCCGCGCCGCGGTCGCGCTGTAAATCGGCCAGCACCTGATACGCCTTGACCACACCGGGGTAGCCCAGCACCAGCTCTAGCACCTGGCGCCTGAGTTCGGTCAGCTTGCCGCCATTGGCAGCGCAAAGCCGCTCTGCCGCTTGCAGATAATGTTGCGTATCCATCGCACGCCATCCCCGACCATTTTCAAGATCGCGGATGTTACTGTATAACATTACCTGATGGCAAGGCTAAGCAGAGCATCCCCTCGCTAATCAGTAATCCGCACCCAGATAGAAATAGCCGATCAAGCGCCCGCCTTCACCATAACCGGCACCGACAAACAAAGGGCCAATCAGGGAGTCGGCACCGATAAACACCGAGCCTGCAGGTAGCCAGCTACTGCGCTTCTCTTGCCACAGCCCGCCCCATACCCGCCCGGCCTCAAGCGAGCCGCCCAGATACACCCCGGTACCCAGCGCCGAGGGCAAGGAAGCCACACGCCAGTAGCCCATCACCCTGGCCAGTGCCGCGCGCTGGCCTAGCAACTCATCCTTCTGGTAGCCGGACAAGTTAAGGAAACCGCCCAAGGGCGCAATATAGCGGCCTTCGTCAGTGCCTCCATTAAACTTGCCGGTCAGGCGCAAGGTCAGGTCCTGCGCGGTGGTGGTGACATAATCAAAACTGCCGTCGAAAGTGGTGAGTTGGTCAAAGGCCGGATCCGTCCAGGCCTCGATGGCTTTTTGCACCTTCAACTGCATGGCGTAGCCCTTGCGCGGCCAGCGTGGATTGTCGAACTGATCAATGGTGAGCGAGGACTCGATGCCGCCGATATGGTAGCGGGTGTCGGACAGCAAGGCAGGATCGCCAACCTTGACGCCTGAGTCGAGATCACCGCGAAATAGCCCCAGTCGCCACTCGCCATACTTGCCCAGCGCAAGCCCGCCAGCCAAGCCTATCTGGCGCTCGCGCAGATTAAAATCGGCCAGCCGTTTATGCGAGCCGTCATAGAGCGAATATATATCGTCACGCACAAAAGCCCGCGCCGAAACAAAAAAGGGCGATGTGGCCGTCAGGGGCTGATAAAACTCGCTGCCGAAATACAGATTCTCGCCAACCCGCGCCTCGTTAAACCAGGTGCCGCCCGCTGCATTCATCCATACACGGCGCTGGCTGGCCAGCAAGGCAAACGTGGCATCCCCATCACTCGCCCCTTCCAGGCTCAGGCCAAAACGTAGCGTATTGGGGCCGCTATTGCGCTCGACCGGCATGACTGCAGCGACATTGCGCCCGTCGACATGCTGCAAGGTATAAGAGAGGCTGTCGTAATCTCCCTCGGCAAATACCGATTGCAGCCGGTCGAGAAAATCTTTCTGCGACACTTCGCCTGCTGGAATGGCCAGCTTTTCCTGCAAGGCCTGCCGATTGACCGTACTGGTTTCCTTGAGCTGTACCTCGTTGATATGTGGTGCTGCCTTACGCTTTAAACTGGCACGCCAGACCTGATAATCCTGATCCGAGCGAGAGAAACGGGACAATAATGCCGCATGCTCACGCACCGCCTGGCGCCCGGTTTCCGCAATGGCCATACTGTCGGAAAACGCGGTGGCAGAAGTGTTCCCCAGCTTGGGCCGCAACAGCACATCATCCGGACCAAGCAAGGCCAATTGCTCGCGCACATTGCGATTGACACCCAAGTTGATACTTTGACTCAAGACATCCAGCCAGCTCTCGATATCCTTGCTTTTCTTCAAAGGCTCTCCCACATCAATGGCAATCACCACATCGGCACAACGCCCCTTGATATCGGACACTGGCAGGTTGCGCGCCAGCATCCCATCGACCAGAACACGGCCATCGACATTAACAGCATCAAACACACCGGGCACCGCCATACTGGCGCGTAGCGCCGTAGACAGATCGCCCTTGTCAAATACCACGGCGTCCCCGGTTTCCAGATCGGTGGCTAATGCCCGAAACGGGATGGGAAGCTCATCAAAACTGCCAGGTGCCGCATCGCGGGTCAGGTAGCGTATATAAAGATCTATGGACTGCGAATTGATGGCGCCGCGCGGCAGGCGCAGCTTGCCATCGGCTACGCCTAGCGTCAGATCAAGATAGTTGCGGGTGTCTTCACGCTTGCGGATATAAGGTACATCGGCGCGGGGCGGCTTGCCCGATGTCAACAGATCCCAGTCTGTTCTGGCAAAGGTCTCTGCAAGCTGCGACAATGGCACACCACTTGCATAGATACCGCCAATCAGCGAGCCCGCGCTGGTGCCAGCAATGCAACTGATGGGGATTTTCAGTTTTTCCAGTTCCTGTAACGCACCAAGGTGGGCAAAACCACGTGCTCCGCCGCCGCCCAGTACGACACCAATACGGGGTGGTGTCGACAAATTGGCCAGAGCAGGATGGGCG
The DNA here is from genome assembly GCF_024343515.1 of Aquitalea sp. S1-19. NCBI lineage: Bacteria > Pseudomonadati > Pseudomonadota > Betaproteobacteria > Neisseriales > Chromobacteriaceae > Aquitalea > Aquitalea sp. S1-19. The sequence goes on from NZ_RJTZ01000010.1 coordinate 15,163, forward strand.
GCAATCGCGAAGAAAATAGAAGTGAGCAATATCCGACACAGTTTCATTGGGCTTTTTGGTACTGGTTTTACATTTTCACTGGCATAGCTGAAAAATTAAAATTATGAAAATTAAACAATACAACGCAGCGGGTACAGCGCGACATGTTTGATCTTAAAGCTTTTATCGGCTCGGTAATGGGGCGTAACGGATCGCAGCATGCGAGCGCCGCAACGGTCACCCAACTGGCGCAGAACCTGCCAGAAGCCGAATTTCACAGTGCTTTCATTGATATCATCAAGGCGATCAGCCGCCTCAACAGCGATATGGATGTGCCGCTCAAAGAGCGCTTGCAGGCCTTGCTCTATGTCGACGAGGCATCCTACACATTCCATGAAAAAATTTGCGCTGAATTGCTGGACAATAATGCCAGATCGCAATCCTACCTGCCCAGTATTCTGTCTTACTGGAGTGAACTGTCCAACGGATACCAGCTATGTATCCGCCAGTTCCAGCGCAGCAAAAACACCCCGCTAGACGACGACATCAAACTGGCCACCTTGCGCGCCCTGCATCACCAACTGGGGTTGGTAAAGTGGAGCGCCTTGCGCTACCTCACCGCCGATGCCTCGATCTGGCAACAGGCTTATCACATTTATGCGTTCACTGAAGCACAGCATTTTCAGCGTGAAATGCTGCGCATCTATCCTAAGCACGAAGCGGCCTCCGCCGAAGGCCTGCTGATTGCCGCAGCCATGCTGCATCTGGCCCAAACCGACAATCTGTTACCTCAGGAAATAGAAGGGGTCAGCCACCTGCTAATCGGCATGGTGCGTGATGTCAAGCTACAAGAGGAGCCTGCTGCGAGCGAGTTTCAATATGTATTGAACCTGAATCAAGCACAGGCCCCACAACTATTACGTCGCGGCACGATTGGCAAGGGTTGCCGCTATTGGTCCGGTGAGTCTGTCCTTAACCGTCTGGCCGACCTGATGCTGGCATTTGACCAGCAGACACCGGAAAATCTGACCCGTGCCCTGCCGGCACTGGACCGCCAGGCATGGCAGAACCTGCTGGACAAACTGGCCACCCGCTGGTCACAGGATGGCGGCAAATCCATGCGCCGCCACGAACGTACCATCACATTCGCCAACAGTCTGGTCGAAGTCGGGCTGGAACGTATTGCCTTGGCCATCAAGCTCAGCCGCAGCAGCGAAGAGCGGGGCGACAACTGGAAAGTGAACGACATCAGCGATACCGGCATGGGGCTGGTCTATCTGGGCCGTAATGTGGACGGCCTTAAGCTTGGACGCCTGATCTGGGTCTCGACGGAAAGTCAGAACAGTACATTGGGCATTATCCGCCGCATCCAGCGCCTGTCCGAGGGCGGAACGAAAGTCGGCGTGGAGGTCATTGCCTACAGTCCGCTGGTAGTCGGCCTGTCGGAAACGCATACCGACACATCCAATCCGCTGGCGGCACTTTACGTAACCCAGGCCAATGCCAAGTGCGGTGAGCGCATGCTGCTGATACCACAACGGCTGGCTGAGGCCGGGCGCACACTGATCTTTTCCGCCAATGCCAAAGCCTATCAAATCCGTATCAAGGCATGCCTGGCAAAGCTGGAAGAAACCGCACAAGTCGACTTCGAAACACTGGAACGCGTCAATACCTGACAAAAGCACGTGCCCACAGATAAAAACGCCAGTCACAGAGACTGGCGTTTTCCATTTCCGGCCAGCATGCTGCCTGGCCGGTTTACATAGGCATTACAGGATTTCCAGAATCCCTGCCGCACCCATGCCGGTACCGATACACATCGTCACCATGCCGTAACCTTTTTCGCCACGATTACGCATGCCATGCACCAGCGTAGCGGTACGGATCGCGCCGGTAGCGCCCAGCGGGTGACCCAAAGCAATGGCGCCACCATTCGGGTTGACCAGATTCAGGTCCAGTTCCAGATCACGGGCCACAGCCAGCGCCTGCGCGGCAAAGGCTTCGTTCAGCTCCATCCACTTGATGTCGGACTGGCTGATACCGGCCTGACGCAATGCAAGCGGGATCGCTTCTTTCGGGCCAATCCCCATGATTTCCGGCGGCACGCCCTTGACTGCAAAAGTCACATAACGCGCCAGTGGTACTAGGTTGAACATCTTGAGGATTTTTTCCGATACCAGAATCACGGCAGCGGCACCGTCCGACATCTGCGAGCTATTACCTGCCGTCACCGAACCCTTGGCGTCGAACACGGTGCGCAGCTTGGCCAGGCCTTCCATGGTGGTTTCGCGACGCGGGCCTTCATCGTTTTCCAGCAGTTTCTTGCGGATCACGACTTCGCCGGTTTCCAGATTCGGCGTACGGTAGATAGCTTCCAGCGGGCTGATTTCCGCCTTGAACGCGCCCGAGTCGATCGCGGCAATGGCGCGACGGTTGGACTCGACCGCGAATGCATCCTGGTCTTCACGCGAGATGCCCCACTGCTGGGCGACTTTCTCGGCGGTCAGGCCCATGCCGTAGGCGATAGCCAGGTTTTCATCCTTGGCGAAGATTTCCGGATTCAGCGACACCTTGTTGCCCATCATCGGCACCATGGACATCGACTCCGAACCCGAAGCGATACAGATATCGGCTTCGCCCAGACGGATACGGTCAGCAGCCATCTGCACGGCGTTGATGCCGGACGAGCAGTAGCGGTTGATGGTGATGCCGCCAACCGTTTCCGGCAGGCCGGCAAGCAAGGCGCCGATACGCGCCATGTTCAGGCCCTGCTCGGCTTCGGGGAAGGCGCAGCCGGTCACCACATCCGAAATCAGCGATGGATCAAGGTTAGGCACTTGAGCCATCGCGCTACGGATCACATGCGCCAGCATGTCGTCCGGGCGCACATTGCGCATCATGCCGCGCGGTGCCTTGCCTACCGGCGTACGGGTCGTCGCAACGATGTAAGCTTCTTGAACTTGTTTGGTCATCTTTTTTTACTCCACTTCGGGAATGGGGCGCCGGCCGCGGGCCATGCTACACCCGGCTGACAAGCCATCACCCACACCCGATTGACTCCATAGTCGTCTATTGAGGGAATGCAACAGGGCGAAAGACAAACGTGTGCCTCGCACCCCATGACACCCTGCCCTATCAGTTACGCAGCGGCTTGCCGGTGGTCAGCATATTGGCGATACGCGCCTGGCTCTTCGGGTTTTGCAGCAAGGTGATGAATGCCTTGCGCTCCAGCGTCAGGATCCAGTGCTCGTCCACCAGCGTACCTTGCTCGACATCACCGCCGCACATCACATCGGCAACCAGACCGGAGATATAGTAGTCATGCTCGGAGATAAAGCGGCCCGCCAGCATATTCACCAGCTGACCCTTGATCGAAGCGGCACCGGCGCGACCCGCTACCGGGAAGCCCTTGACCTTGAGCGGCGGACGGTAGCCGGCATTAGCCATGGCCAGTGCTTCGCTCTTGGCGACGCACAACAGCTCATAAGCATTGAACACCACCACGTCGGACTTTTTCAGGAAGCCCATTTCCTGCGCTTCAACCGCGCTGGTGGCGACCTTGGCCATAGCCACTGTCATGAAGTAGTCTTTGAGTGCGGCCAGAATGTCGCCACGCGCTTCTTGCGATGCACGCAGGGCAAACTCCTTGCAACCGCCACCGGCCGGCAGCAAGCCAACGCCCACCTCAACCAGACCGATATAGCTTTCCAGATGCGCAACGACGCGGTCGGCGTGCAGCACGAACTCGCAGCCGCCACCAAAGGCGTAACCCTGCGTAGCTGCCACCACCGGAATCTGGCTGTACTTCAGGCGCATCGACATAGCCTGGAAGCGGCAAACAGCGGCATCAATCGCTTCCCAATCGCCAGTCATGAAGGCCGGCATCATCGATGAGAGGTCAGCCCCCACCGAGAACGGCTCTTCGGTCTGCCAGATCACCAGACCCTTGAAGCGGGACTCGGCGATATCCAGCGCGGTGTTCAGCCCTTCCAGCACGTCCGGGCCAATGGCATGCGCCTTGGACTTGAACGACACCACCAGTACGTCGTCACCGGTGGTGAAGGCTCGCACGCCTGCGTTTTCAAATACGGTTTCACCCAGAGGGGCACTGGTTTCGCCCAGCACTTTGGCCGGTGCCAGCTGGCGCTGGTAAACGTCCAGCGTCGAGCGGCCAATCAGCTTGCCGCTGGCCGCATCGAACGAGCCAGCGTCAAAATGCACGCCCGCACGATCTTCTTCCAGCACCCAGGCTGGCAGCGCGGCAGAAGACAAGCCCTTGCCGGCGGCGATGTCTTCGGCGATCCAGCTGGCGACTTGCTGCCAGCCGGCCGACTGCCAAGTCTCGAACGGCCCGGTAGACCAGCCAAAGCCCCAGCGGATGGCGAAGTCGACGTCGCGCGCGCAGTTGGCGATATCGCCCAGATGGAAGCCAATATAGTGGAATACGTCGCGGAAGCATGCCCACAGGAACTGGGCCTGCGGATGGCTGCTCTCGCGCAGTTTCTTGAATTTTTCTGCCGGATTGGCAATCTTGAGGATGTCCTTGACCGCATCGTCACCCTTCTGGCCGCCGGCCACATAGGCGCCGCTTGCCGGGTCGAACACGGTCATCATCTTGCCGTCTTTTTTGTAGATACCGGCGCGGGTCTTGGCACCTAGCGCACCGGCAGCGATCAGCTTTTGCAGCCACTCCGGCGACTTGAAGTACGCGTGCCACGGGTCTTCCGGCAGCGTGTCGTCCATGGTCTTAACCACATGGGCGAAGGTGTCCAGACCCACTACATCGGCAGTACGGAAGGTCGCGGATTTCGGACGGCCCAGACGCGGGCCGGTCAGATCGTCGACCACATCAAAGCGGATGCCGAATTTTTCGGCGTTGGCGATGGTCGCCAGCATCGAGAACACGCCAATGCGGTTAGCCACAAAGTTAGGCGTATCTTTGGCACGAATCACGCCCTTGCCCAGTGTGGTGACCAGGAAGCGCTCGAGATTGTCGAGCATGGCTGCGTCGCTGGTGACGCATGGGATGATTTCCACCAGATGCATATAGCGCGGCGGATTAAAGAAGTGCACGCCGCAGAAGCGCGGGCGCACCGAATCCGGACAGGCTTCGGCCAGCTTGTTGATCGACAGGCCGGAGGTATTGGTCGCGAAAATGGTCTGCTCGCCGAGGAACGGTGCCACCTTGTGATACAGGTCGGCTTTCCAGTCGGCGCGCTCGGCGATCGCTTCGATCACCACATCGCAATCCTTCAACAGGTGCAGATGGTCTTCGTAATTGGCAGGAGTAATGTACTGGATGGCTTCCTTGCTGGAAACCGGCGACGGCTTGAGCTTTTTCAAGCCTTCGAGCGCCTTGAGTACGATACCGTTTTTATCGCCTTCTTTTGCCGGCAGATCGAACAATACCGTCGGGACCTTGGCATTCACAAGATGGGCTGCGATCTGCGCACCCATCACGCCTGCGCCGAGCACGGCGACCTTGCGTACGATGAATTTGGATTGAGACATGGTTTCCTCGTTGGTTGAAACACACAATCATCAGGTGCGCGCATTATGCGCCACCTTGTTTTCATAGGGGCAGGCACCGGTCAACCGGCCACCCGCCCCGAGAACTCACGCTCCCAAACCCATCAAAGGGTGATCAGAAGCGGTAGTTGTACTGCACGCCCAGCAAGTTGGCGTAGGCCTTGTAGTCGGCGGAGGCGTTGGTGTAACTAGAGACGCAGTTAACTGCGCCCGCATAGGATGGAGCTACCGGCTTTGCACCGCCACAATAGCCATTGACATTAGCCGAACCATCGCGAATCTTGATGAAGCTGTAAGCCGCATCAATTGAAGACTGCTTGTTCAGTTTGTAATTGCCACCGAACGAGAACCAGATACGATCGTTATCCGGCATGGTCGCCAGGCGCTTGTCTTCCGATGGAACCGGCGACTTGTCGTACGCGACGCCACCACGCAATTGCAGCGGTTCGCTGTACTGGTACGACGCACCCAAGGCCAGCTTATAAGTATTTTTCCATGAAGGACTGAGGATGGTCTTATTCGTCAGTGGCTGCCCTGGAAGGCCCGGCTTTGCATTGCCGTAGACAACCTCGGCACGGTCAAACTGAGAGTGCCGCGTCCAGGTCAGGTCCGCAAAACCAGTCCACAGTGGGTCAAACTTGTACATGCCGTGCAAGGACAGCGACTCCGGAGTCTTGATATCGACTTTGGCGCTTTCATTGTCCGCATATTGCTTTTTCAAATTGGCGGCTGCCCCAGCAAGCAGTGGATTGGTACTAGTCAAAAATACGTCTGTGCCACGCGTCCACTTTGCGGTCCCCTCGAGGGAATGCTTAACCGAAGAACGATAATTTAAGCCGATCGTCCCCTGATCATTGATGTCCCACAGCCAGGCCAGGTTGAAACCGAACCCCCAGTCATCTCCCTCTACCTCGGAATAGCCATCATAGCTGCCATTAGGCTGACCAACCCTGACGCCAAAGTTGGCATACTGGCGCAGCTTGGCTTCAGCATGCTGGGCAATCACGCCGACAGCGACCGAATGCTGTTCGTTAAGTTTGAACGCGATGGTCGGATTGATGTCGACCGTGGTCAGTTCAGTCGCGTTCAGGTTGTAACGCAGCACCGAGTTACGGTCGTATTCGGTCTTTGATGCGAACGGCACATAGATACCCAGACCGGCGGTCACCTTGTCATTCAACTGGTGCGTCATGTACAAATGCGGCACGGCGATCACATCGTCAGTAATCTTGCCGCTGGTCTGTACAGGCTCCCCGTTCGGCCCTTTGGTGATTCCTGGTCCGTTGGCAACTTGACCATTAGAGTAATAACCCTTGGCATTTTCATACTTTACACTCGGTGCCACCAGATTCAGTGCGCCGGAGAAATTGGTGCCTTGCAGCTTGGTCATACCGGCTGCGTTATAGAAGATGGTCGATGCATCGGACGCTTCGGCAGCGCTTGCGTTGGCCGTCGACTGCGAGCTAACCGACTGGGTACCGAAGTGGTAGCCGGAAGCATGCACGGTGGAAACGGCGCCGATGAGCATCACGGACAGGCTGAGGTGTTTGAGCTTCATTATGTGTCCCTCTTATGCTTTGCAGCTTTAATGTTGTTTGCCTATTTGAACTGCAAACTGCAGTCATCCGAGATACTACCAGAGCGCTAGAGTATTTCCACCACTTTTTAGATTGATCGTTCTAAACGGTCGTTTGAATGACCGACACGCGAACTGTAGCGCATTTTATACAGTGTGAATACCCCCTGAATGCAGGTAAAACCAAGGTTCCAGCAGATTTTTTGCAGTGTGGCATTCCTGCTACGCAAGCCGCACCACACACAGACCATCCAGCCTGATTTTTCACAGCAAACGCAGGCCATCACGACCGGCACGCCAGCTTATTTTCTATCTGCCCACTCTTGCCACAAGAAGCACAAAATCCACAAGGCATGCTATATAAGCAAAATAAAACAACTCCACTTTTATCATTAAACACAGGCAGCAAGGTCTCCGCTCCGCCCAAAGAAAATGCCCGCGCAAGCGCGGGCATCAATCAAAGCGGAAGCAAGCAGATAATCAGAACACCCCCAGACCACTCAACATCACCAACAGCACCAGCAAAGGCGTGACGTAGCGGATAACAAAGAACAGCGCACGCAGCAAGCCCTCGTTCTGCAATTGGCCATGGTTGCTCAGCGCATCACGCATACGGTCAAAACCCCATACCCAACCCACAAACAGGCACAAGGCAATACCACCAGCCGGCATGATCAGTTTGGAGCTCACCTCGTCAAACAGATCAAACATATTCAGGCCGAACAGCTTGAAGTCTGCCAGCAGACTGCCGGACAGCGCGCAGGTCGAACCGATTGCCGCCAGCAGCAACAGGGTAAACAGCACAGCACGCGGCCGGCTGACACCAAAGCGCCCAACCATGACCGATACCGGCACCTCCAGAATGGACAGCATGGCACCGGTCGCGGCGATAGCCGTCAGGACGAAAAACAGCACCATAAACACATGGCCGAACGGCATGCTGGCAAACACGGCAGGGATGGTTATGAACACCAACGAAGGGCCGGCGGCAGGCTCGAAGCCGAACGAGAACACGGCAGGGAAAATGGCAATACCAGCCAGCATGGAGACAAACAGGTCGGCGCCCATCACACGCAAGGTGGTCAGCGGGATATTCTGGTCATCCTTGAAGTAGCTGCCATAGGTAATCATGGTACCCATACCGATGGACAACTTAAAGAAAGCCAAACCCATTGCCGTCAGTACCACACCGGCGGTGATCTTGGAGAAGTCCGGCGTAAACAGGAAACTCAAGCCTTGGGCGGCACCTGGCAACATCAGGCTGCGCACACCCAGCACAATCAACAACAGGAACAGAACCGGCATCAGCTTTTTGGTGACAGCTTCAATCCCCTTGGACACGCCCAGCAGCAAAATACCACCAATAAACAGCAACACCCCCCATTGCCACAACAGCGACTGGACCGGGTCAGCCACCAAAGCAGCAAAAGCGGCCGATGTCACGGCGGGGTCACTGGACAGGATGCTGCCCCCCATGGCCTTAAATACATAGGCAAATACCCATGCTGCCACTTCCGAATAAAACGACATGATCAGAAAGGCGGCCAATACGCCGAATGCGCCGATCAGCCACCATGGCTGCCCGGCTGGCGCCAGCATTTTCAGGCTGGACACCGCATCACGCTTGGCCGCTCGCCCCAGCATAATTTCCGAGATCATAACCGGCAGGCCAACCAGCAAGGTCGCCAGCAAATAAACCAGCAGGAAGCCCGCACCACCGTTCGCACCGGTCAGATAAGGAAACTTCCAGATATTGCCCAAACCCACCGCCGAGCCCAGCGTGGCGGCCAATACACCGAAGCTGGAGGTAAAACCGTCCCGGGCCAGCTTGGCACTACTTGTGGTTGTGTTCTGTTGCGTCATGATCGCTCTTGTCGTTGATCCAAATATAAACATGCCGACTTTTGCCCGGCACGCCGTCCCTTCTATTGTGCTTGAGCACGCACATGGCGTAAACGCATGACACGTCATTGCGAGTACACCACCTCCGCTAACCGGCACAAGCTAGGATAAAAAGATAGAAACAAAGCACAGGCTAGCATGAAGACATCGACGAGGCTTGCCTTGGCGATGAATTCCCGCTATAGTCCGCCCCGTAGTTTCTATGGCGGGCCTCCCCGCATTGCACGGTAGTGAACCTGGTCAGGTCCGGAAGGAAGCAGCCACAGCTATTTAGTGCAAGTGCCGGGGGTCGGGCTCGCCACCCCTCCCTCTTGTTTTTCCAGATATGCCCCCAATTCTTTCGTCATGGCGACAGACGCATTTTCATTTGCGACACATTCAGCATATACCGCTGTACTTCTGTATTAGCTAGCGCTAAAATAAGACTTATACAATATAAAAACAAATCCACCTGCATTTGACTTGGTGGAATGTAGTTTTTTGCTATGGTACAGGGTGTGCAACGCCCATAACGATAATTACCTTTTCATAAGCTGAGGAAATCACCATGAAACTCTTCGAAAAAATCGCCAACCCACGCGAAATCCGCCGCAAGCTCGGCCTGAACCAGCAGGAATTCTGGAGCCGTATCGGCGTCACCCAGTCCGGCGGCTCCCGCTACGAAAGCGGCCGCAATATGCCTAAGCCTGTACGCGAGCTGCTGCGTCTGGTTCATATCGAACAGATTGATCTTGCCAAGGTCAAGCGCGAAGACTTCGAGATCGTCGAGTACTTGAAAGAGACCCATCCCGACCTGTACAAGAGCCTGCGCAAGGCTGTACGCGCTCGTATTGAAGCGCTGGAAGGCGAAGGCGGCGATGCTGCAGCTGCCCATAGCTGATATTTAAAGCAAAGAAGCCGAACCAAGCGTGTTGTTTCATGGTGAAACAGGTTCGGCTTTTCCTGCGCTACCGTCATGACGGCTCTGCCGGCCATAGCGGTAGCACACAACATCAAGTCCTGTTATTCCTGCTCGCTGTTTCGCACCAAGAGTACCGGCACATCCGCCAGCTTAAGCAGGCCCTCGGCAACACTCCCCATCAGAATATGCATCAACCCGCTGTAACCGTGGGTGCCCATCACAATCAAATCTGCCCCCCACTCGCCCGCATCATCCATAAGCACTGACGAAATCTTGTCGCCCCAGCTTTCCAGTATCTGCGTTTCCGCCACCACACCCAGCCCTGCGGCCAGGCTTTCCGACTGCGCCAACACCTGAGAACCAGCCTGCTTGATTGACTGCTGCAACTCGCTGGCATCCAGAAACTCGGTACCACCCCAGCCAAACTGTGCCAGATCAACCACATGTACCAGCCTGACAGCAGCCGACATTTCCTTCGCCAAGCGGCAAGCCTCATTCAAGGCCAGGTTGGACGTCTGGCTATCATCAACCGGGACATAGATACGTTTGTACATGCTGTTCTCCATACGGGGTTTGTCATGTTATGAGCCTAGTCTAACAAAGCGGCACGCCCGAGACTTGATTCAAATTAAATAGATCATTATTCTGCAGCCGATAAGCAAACGAAAGTTCGACATGGCCCGCCTGCAGTTACCCCTCCCCGACCCTATCCTTTTCAACACCCGGATCACGGTTCGTATCGGTGACATCAACTACGGCGCACATCTGGCCAACGACGCTGTTTTATCGCTGGCACATGAAGCAAGGCTGCAGTTCCTCAAATCGCTAGGCCATAGCGAAATGGACACGGAAGGGCTGGGCATTATCATGACGGATGCGGCCATTTGCTACAAAAGCCAGGCCTTCCACGGCGACACGCTATCCTTTTCCATCGGACTGACCGACTTCAATCGCTATGGCTGTGACATTCTTTACCAAGTAAACGATGACAATACTGGTAAGGAAGTGGCAAGATTGAAGACAGGTATTGTGTTTTTTGATTATCCGCAACAAAAAGTAGCCCGTATGCCTGAGGCTTTTGCCCGGCGATTCGGTATAGATACAGGAGACATGTCTTGAACCGTTACGCGCCCAACAGTCCGGAGTCCATGGCAAGACTGCTTGCCATGTTCATGATTACCGATGGCAATATGGATGAAAGAGAGCTCGACGCACTGGAAAACCTGCATGTGTATTCCCTGCTCGGGCTGTCACGCAAGCGTTTTGTCGCCACCCTTACCCAGCTCTGCGACGAAATTTCGGATGAAGCCCAGGATGATGGCCTCATCAGCATGTTCGACAAAGACCGGATCGATGGCTACCTGGATGCCATTACCGACCGGCAAAAACGCCTGCTGACCGCAGCGTTGGCGATTGACGTCTGCAAATCGGACGGTGTGATCAGCGATGCCGAGATGGCCCTGCTGCGCTATATGCTTGGAGCCTGGCGCATTACGCTGGACGATGTAGAGGCCGAGCTGATTCGCCGCTAGCCCACTTCCGCGTCCAGCCAAGAGCCGCCAAAGAGCGGCTCTTTCCTTATCAAAAAACAACAGGAAACCACGAGATGAAACCACGCTTTGCCGGCACCCATGATTATGTCGCCACCGATGACCTGATGATGGCGGTCAACGCAGCCATCACTCTGGAGCGCCCCTTGCTGATCAAGGGTGAGCCCGGCACCGGCAAAACCATGCTGGCAGAGCAGGTTGCCAAGAGTCTGGGGCGCGAACTGATCGTCTGGCCCATCAAATCCACCACCAAGGCACAACACGGTCTGTATGAATACGATGCGGTTTCCCGCCTGCGCGACTCGCAACTGGGAGACGCCAAGGTCAGCGACATCCGCAATTACATCGTTAAAGGCAAGCTGTGGCAGGCTTTTGATGCGGAAGTCGCACCAGTATTGCTGATTGATGAAATAGACAAGGCCGATATTGAGTTCCCGAACGATTTGCTGCGTGAACTGGACCAGATGGAATTTTTTGTGCATGAGACGCAGGAATTCGTGCGGGCGCGTCACCGCCCCATCATTCTGATCACCTCCAATAATGAAAAGGAACTGCCGGACGCTTTCCTGCGCCGTTGCTTCTTCCATTACATCCGCTTTCCCGAACGGGACACCATGCAGGCCATTATTGATGTGCATTATCCGCAGTTGCAGCAGCAACTGGTGCAAGAAGCGATGAATGTATTTTTTTCGGTACGCGACTTGCCCGGCCTGAAAAAAAAGCCATCTACCTCAGAACTGCTGGACTGGATACGCCTGCTGGCAGCCGAATCGGTCGCCCCCGCAACCTTGCGCGCCCAGCATGCCGCACAAACACTGCCGCCCATGGCCGGTGCCTTGCTTAAAAGCGAGCAGGACATACAGTTGTTCGAGCGCCTGATGCAGATGGCGCGCTTGCGCCGTGGTGCCTGACATGGACTGGCAAGTCGCGCGTGCCGCCTTTGTTTCGCACCTGCAACTGGAAGGACTCAGTAGCCACACTGTCGCGGATTACAAGCGCGATCTTGCCATTTTGCAACAAAGCTATCCGGCACAGCCGCCCGCCAGCCTGACGCGGGAACAACTCGCCCGCGAACTGGCACGCCTGGCCGCACGTGGCCTAAATGGCAAATCGCTATCACGCGCACTGTCGGCATGGCGACGATTTTTCAGCTTCATCAGCCAGAAAGAGGCCATCAGCGACGCCCTCTTTCTAGGGCTGAAAGCGCCAAAGTCTGCCAAGCGCCTACCGAAGGCCTTGCCAGTCGATAAAACCATGCACCTGCTGGACGAAAGCCCCGGGCAAGGTGATGCACGCCTGATCATGCGTGACCAGGCCATGTTCGAGCTGATGTATTCGGGCGGATTGCGACTGGCCGAATTGTGTGCACTGGATCTTAGCGACCTCAGCCTGAATGAAGGGCTGGTTCGTGTCATGGGAAAGGGCAATAAGGCACGTTTGTGTCAGGTCGGCAGCCAGGCGGCACAAGCCATCTGCGCCTGGCTTGAAGCACGCCAAAGCATGAATGCAGGAGAAGCTTTGTTTGTCAGCCTGCGCGGCACCCGGCTTGGCGCGCGCCAGGTGCAAAACCGCCTCGCCAGCTGGGCAGCACAAGCCGGTATGGACCGGCGCGTCCACCCGCATATGCTGCGCCACTCGTTTGCCAGCCATATCCTGCAATCATCGGGCGACCTGCGCGCCGTACAGGAAATGCTGGGCCACGCCAACCTCAGTAGCACCCAGATTTATACTGCGCTGGACTTCCAGCATCTGGCACAGGTCTACGACAAGGCGCACCCCAGAGCGCATAAAAAAGACTAAACACCGTCAACCTTTTATACAGAGGACACGACCATGCTGCTTATGATCGACAATTACGACTCATTCACCTACAACCTCGTCCAGTATTTTGGCGAGCTGGGGCAAGAGGTCAAAATTTTCCGCAACGACGAGATCACGCTGGAGCAAATCGAAGAACTGGCACCGCAGTTTCTGGTGATTTCTCCCGGCCCTTGCTCTCCCAACGAGGCCGGCATTTCGGTTGCCGCCATCCATCACTTTGCCGGCAAGCTGCCTATTCTGGGCGTTTGCCTGGGGCACCAGAGTATAGGGCAGGCGTTTGGCGGCAAAATCGTACACGCCAAGCAACTGATGCACGGCAAAGTGTCCGACGTATTTCACAACAATACCGGCATGTTCCGCGAGCTGCCCGACCCGGTGGTCTGTACCCGCTATCACTCGCTGGTGATCGAACGCGAAACGCTGCCCGACTGCCTGGAAATCACCGCCTGGACAGCCGATGGCGAGATCATGGGCGTGCGTCACAAAGCGCTGCCTATCGAAGGCGTGCAGTTCCACCCCGAGGCCATCCTGACGCAACATGGCCACCGCATGCTGGACAATTTCCTCAAGGAATTCGCCTGAGCCCCGGCACAACTGCGTGCAACACAACAATAACAAACCGGAGAAACCATCATGATTACCGCGCAAGCCGCCCTTAACCGCCTGATAGACCAGAACGAGCTGTTCTACGACGAAATGCTGGACCTGATGCGCCAGATCATGCGCGGCGAAATCTCGCCGGCGCTGACCGCCGCCATTCTGATCGGTCTTAGGGTCAAGGTGGAAAACGTATCCGAAATTGCCGCCGCCGCTACGGTAATGCGCGAGTTTGCCACGCCGGTTCCGGTCAAGGAACGAAATTTTCTGGTCGACACTTGCGGCACCGGTGGCGATAAATCGCATACCTTCAATATCTCGACCACTTCCGCTTTTGTTGCGGCAGCGGCCGGTGCGCGCGTTGCCAAACATGGCGGCCGCTCGGTCAGCTCAAGCTCGGGCAGTGCCGATGTGCTTGAAGCACTAGGCGTCAGCCTGCAGCTGGATGCCGCCGCCGTGGGGCGCTGCATCGATGAAGTCGGCCTCGGCTTTATGTTTGCGCCCAACCATCACTCGGCCATGCGCCATGTCGCACCCATCCGCAAAGAGCTGGGGGTGCGCACCATTTTCAATATTCTGGGCCCGCTCACCAACCCCGCCTGCGCCGACAATCAGGTAATGGGGGTCTTCCACCCCGATCTGGTCGGCATTCAGGCGCGCGTACTGCAGCAACTGGGCAGCCGCCATGTGATGGTGGTGCATGGCCGGGACGGGCTGGACGAGATCAGCCTGGCCGGCACGACCCTGGTCGCTGAGCTGAAAGACGGCCACATCACCGAATACGAACTGGACCCGCGCGACTACGGTCTTGATTACATCAATCCGGCGCAGATCCGTGCCGATAATGCTGCACAATCCAAAGCCTTGCTGCTATCGGTACTGGAAGGCAAAAGCGGCGCGGCGCGCGATATCGTTTTAATCAATGCCGGCGCCGCCATTTACTGCGCCGGCGTGTCTCCTACGCTGGCAGAAGGCATCGCCGACGCACGCAGGGCAATAGACAGCGGCCGGGCACATGAAAAGCTGACCGAACTGGTACAATTGAGCACCCGATTAGCCAACTAACCCTTCAATTGCTGCCTGTGGGCGGCTTTATGTACCTGAAAGAGCCCGGAATGACCAAACTTTCCAAGGAAATTTTCAAGGCCTACGATATTCGCGGTGTAGTCGGCAAGACGCTGACCCAGGAGACCGCCCAGCTGATTGGCCAGGCACTGGGTTCGGAAGCCCGCGCCCGTCACGTCAAGGCCATGGTGGTCGGTCGTGATGGACGTCTGTCCGGCCCGGATCTGGCCGCAGCCATTGCCAAAGGGATACGCTCGGCCGGTATCGATGTCATCGATGTCGGCATGGTGGCCACGCCCATGCTGTATTTCGCCGCTTACGAACTGGGCACGCTGTCCGGCGTGATGGTCACCGGCAGCCATAACCCACCGGAATACAATGGTTTCAAGATGATGCTCGCCGGTGACACCCTGTCCGGCGAAGACATTCAGGCCTTGTACCAGCGCATTGTGACCAAGGATCTGGCCAGTGGCGAAGGCAGCTATCGCGAACACGATATTGCCGATGCCTATCTTGAGCGCATCACCGGCGATATCAAGCTGTCGCGTCCGATGAATATCGTCATCGACTGCGGCAACGGCGTAGCCGGTGCTTTTGCGCCCACCTTATATCGCCGCCTGGGCTGCAAGGTGCGCGAGCTGTTTTGCGATGTGGATGGCACCTTCCCCAACCATCACCCCGACCCGGCCAAACCGGAAAACCTGGCCGATGTGGTCACGGCGCTGAACAAGACGGATGCCGAAATCGGTCTGGCCTTCGATGGCGATGGCGATCGCCTCGGCGTCGTCACCAAGGAAGGCAATATCATCTGGCCGGACCGCCAGCTGATGCTGTTTGCCGCCGACGTGCTGGAGCGCAACCAAGGCGCCAAGGTCATTTACGACGTCAAGTCCACCCGCCTGCTTGCGCCGTGGATACGCGACAATGGCGGCATTCCGGTAATGGCGCGTACCGGCCACAGCTTTATCAAAGCCAAGATCAAGGAAACCGGCGCGCTGATGGCCGGCGAAATGAGCGGCCATGTGTTCTTCAAAGAGCGCTGGTACGGTTTTGACGATGGTCTCTATGCCGGTGCCCGCCTGCTGGAAATCCTGTCGCGCGTCGATGACCCTAGCGCGCTTTTGAATGCTCTGCCTAACGCCATCTCTACCCCTGAGCTGAATATCAAGCTCGCGGCCGAGGGCGAAAATCATGCACTCATCGCCAGGCTGCAGGAAACGGCCGTCTTTGATGGCGCCGAAGAAATCATCACCATGGACGGCCTGCGCGTCGAATACCGCGATGGTTTCGGTCTGGCGCGCGCATCCAACACCACGCCGGTTATCGTATTGCGCTTCGAAGCCGACAGCGAAGAGGCGCTGGAGCGCATCAAGGCGGATTTCCGCCGCACGCTTTCTGCCGTCACCGAGGCTGCGCTTCCATTCTGATTTTTATCCGCTTGAATGACAGGGCGTGCGCGATGCACGCCCTTCCCTATTAAGCCCTAGCCGGAACACCATTATGTACACACAAGCCGCCAGCACCTTGCTGACTATCCGCGACCTGTTGCGCTTTGCCATCTCCCGCTTCAACGAAGCAGAATTGTCCTATGGACACGGCAGTAGCAATGCACATGACGAGGCCGCCTACCTGATTTTGTCCACCCTCAAGTTGCCTATCGACACACTGGACCCTTATCTGGACGCACGACTATTGCAGGGCGAAGTCGAAGCCGTGCTGGACATCATTGCGCGACGCGCCGTCGAGCGCGTACCGGCGGCCTATCTGACCCACGAAGCCTGGCAGGGTGAGTTCAATTTCTATGTGGACGAGCGCGTACTGGTACCGCGCTCCTTTATCTACGAGCTAATGGGCGAACCGCTTGAGCCGTGGATCGAACACCCGGAACTGGTGCATCGCGCGCTGGATCTGTGCACCGGTTCGGGCTGCCTAGCCATCCAGCTGGCACACCATTATCCGGACGCACAAGTCGATGCCGTCGATATCTCGCTGGACGCGCTAGAAGTGGCATCCATCAATATCGAAAACTACGGCTTGCAAGAACGCATCCAGCTCATCCACTCCGACATGACCGAAGGACTGGAAGAGCCTTACGACCTGATCATCTCCAACCCGCCTTACGTCGATCAGGAGTCGGTAGACGAACTGCCGGAAGAGTATCTGCACGAACCGGAACTGGCATTGGGCTCCGGCCGTGACGGGCTGGATGCAACCCGCGTCATTCTGGCCGAAGCCAGCCGCCTGCTTAACCCCAAGGGTGTACTGCTGGTCGAAATCGGCCACAACCGCGACGTACTGGAAGCCGCCTACCCACAGCTGCCATTTGTCTGGCTGGAAACCAGTGGCGGCGATGGCTTTGTCTTCCTGTTGACGCGCGAAGACCTGATCGAAGCCGGCCTGTAAAACAGCCGTATCCGCAATCTATGGTCAGCCTGAACTTTGCAAGGACAGAATCGTGATGAACAATGACAAGGAAGGCTTGCTCTAATCTCTCCGGATTTCTGATGGGCAGCTAAGCTCGATCCATGGTGTAAGCCGCTCCTGACGGTCCTCAAAAAAACCTCAGTCTAGAAGACTGTTTGTTGTGCCAGGTTGTCCGTCAGGCCGTGGGTCGGTTGTCGTCATCAGTGTCTGTCGCAAGCAAAAGCAGGCTTCCCTTCACCGCCGGGATTCTTCCGGCGGTTTGGTTTCAATTCAAGGCGCGGGGCTAGGGGCGATACTCGCCGCCTTTGGCGAGAATCGCCCACACCACCCGCACCAGCTTGTTCGCCAGCGCACAGGCACGATGTTGCTGTGGCGTCGCGGCACCAGCCCCAAAGAGGCGGCGAAGTCGCGTGCCGAGCCTTAACCCTTAGCGTTGCCCGCATCTGCCGCCAGTAGACTGGCGGTGATCGGGCCGATGCCTGGCATCGTCATCAGCCGGCTGGCGACATCGTCGGACTTGGCCTAGACCACGATCTCGACGTCCAGTTCGGCAATCTGCCGGTTCAGGTAGCTCCAATGATCGAAGTGACGCTCCAGCACTCGCCACACCAAGGCCGGCAAACCGCTTTCCTCCTGCCAGCCAAGCTGGAACCTGCTTGATGCCACGCACGCCAAGCGGCAAGGCCACGCCGAGTTCGAGCAAGAGCACGTAGATCTGGTTGCCCGCCTGCGTGCGCTCGCCGATGCACGCCTCGCGCAACCGGAGCAACGCCGACATTGCCTGCTGCTCGGACGGCTTGACGGTCAAAATTTTCAGGCAAGAATTTTAACCAAGATATAGTATATATACTAATGTCATTAAAAATAGTTGCAAGCTACGCCCTCAACCATGCAACGGCATGGGTAAAGGCCATCTACAGCAACCGCATCAGCCCGGCTGATAAGAGGCTCAGTTCGTCAAGCAAGGGTATTATTTGCAAAACGAGACTGAAAAATTGCTTGCACCGCCCAGCCAAGCACATCGATACACACTATCTGCCAAGCCTCGAGCAGACCCGCTTTTTTACGGGACGGGCACGCTAAGCTTTTGGCCTCAGGAGATTCGTATATCTATGTGGACTGATTCCAGTGTTGAGCACGAAGCAATACCTAAAGGGTATGTTTTATCTGGCATGACCTCGCAACTTGAGTTGCTGTACTACACCAGTCCCTTGATGATTGCGCTCTTCGACGCAACTGATCGTTTGCGCTATGCCAATCCCGCATTTCGCCAATCACTCTCTCTAGCCGATCACGACTTTCCGACTTGGGTACAGTTAATACGTGATAACTATCGGGCTGGCACAGGCACTGCGATAGTAACGGAAAATTTTGAAGCTTGGCTTGCTTCCGCACTGTCTCGTCGTGGCAAACTTCCATATCGCGCCTTTGAGGTCGAGATGTATGACGGCCGCTGGATCATGATGACCGAGAGTGTAGATGCCGAGGGCTGGATGCTGTGTTGTGGTGTCGACATTTCAGCATGGCAAACCCAGGGCCGGGTACTGCGAGCTGAGCGAGATATTGCCATCCGCGTTTCCCAGACCGACGAACTGACCGGAGTCAGTAACCGGCGGCATATTCTAGAAGTTATGACACACCAGTTACGCGCCCCTCACCCAGAAGGAAGTTGTATCGCCATTTTTGATCTGGACCACTTCAAACGAGTCAATGATGTCTATGGCCATCCTTTTGGAGATCGCGTACTGCGTCAGTTTGCCACCCTCCTGCAGAGTATGGTGCGCCGATCAGATGGCTTCGGACGCTTGGGCGGGGAAGAATTCATGCTGGTATTGAGAGGTGCCAGATCAAAGGCCGCAAACGAGTTGCTAGAACGTGTGCTTGGACAATTGCGTTCACAACGCTACTTTCCGGAATATCCTGACTGGTTTTACACCTGCTCTGTCGGTGCAACCATATTGCATCATGACGATACGATTGAGGCGGCTTACAAACGGGCTGACGATGCGCTTTATCGAGCCAAGCATGCGGGGCGCAACTGTCTGCACTGGGGCTGAACACAGTAAGTACGAAAACAGGCATAGCCAGCACCACCATATTGGCCCGCTGGCATGCATGAGCCTGGACATTGCAGATACTAAAGAGCAGTTCACCCGCTACAAAAGCATGCAGAATGCATACCGATAAGCTCCCCCCTCAGTGACGTCCACCGATAAATAAAAAATTTGCCGTGCGAATTCGTGCAAGCAGCCCTTCCAATACTGGCTACGCTGAATACCAAGCAATCCATACCCCATATTGTGTTCTTAAAGTAAGCCCCCACCCTGCTAATCGACGGCATGCGGCATTTGCCCTACACTCGCTGTCATCCGTTCGGCACGGTCTACTCCAGCCCTGCCGTAGTTAGCGACATCTGAACAGGACCTTGCGCGTGAGCACTGACATCAAGCCGGAAGCAAACGGCAACACTGAATACAAAACACCTGTCTCCAGCCGCATCCGCGAACGCATCCGTCGTAGCGGTCAGCGTTTTCACGCCAACGACAATATTTCTGCCTTTATCGAGCAGGGTGAAATGGCAGAGCTGCTGGATGAGGTTCAACTCAAGATGAAGGGCGTTCTGGAAAGCCTGGTAATCGATACCGAGAGCGACCACAACACGCAGGACACGGCACGGCGCGTGGCCAAGATGTACCTGAACGAGGTATTCAAAGGCCGCTATGTCGAGCAGCCGCCGGTGACCGAGTTCCCCAATGCCGAGCACCTGAACGAGCTGATGATAGTCGGCCCGATCACCGTGCGTAGCGCCTGCTCGCACCACTTCTGTCCGATTATCGGCCGTCTGTGGATAGGCATCATGCCCAACGAGCATTCCAACCTGATCGGCCTGTCCAAGTATGCGCGCCTGGCCGAGTGGACGATGAGCCGTCCGCAGATACAGGAAGAAGCTGTTATCCAACTGGCCAATTTACTGCAAGACAAGATGAGCCCGGACGGGCTGGCTATCGTGATGGAAGCGGACCATTTCTGCATGCACTGGCGCGGCGTAAAAGATATGGATTCCAAGATGATCAATAGCGTGATGCGTGGCTCTTTCCTGAAGAATCCCGACCTGCGCCGTGAATTCCTTGCCCTGCTTCCCAATAAAAACTGAGGACCCACTCCATGCTCGTTCGCCTGCTTTACGCTAGTCGTGCCGTTCAGCCCCATACTCAGGATCTGCTAGACTCCATTCTGGCCCAGTCGCATGCACACAACCCGGCCAATGGCCTGACCGGCATTTTGTGTTTTAGCGGGGATATTTTCATGCAGGTTCTGGAGGGCGGCCGTGCCGAGGTTTCTGCACTTTACAGCCGTATTTCTGCCGACACGCGCCATCATGGCGTCGAACTGCTGCATTTCGAAGAGATCAGTGAGCGACGCTTTGCCAACTGGACCATGGGTCAGGTCAACCTGGCCAAGGTCAATCCAGGCACTTTGCTTAAGTACTCGGAAAAGCCCGAACTGAACCCTTTTGTGGTCAGCGGCAAGGCCTCGATGGCTCTGCTTGAAGAGCTGATTGCCACCGCAGCCATTGTTGGCCGCGTAGGCTGATACCAGCCGGCGGCGTCCTGCCG
The DNA here is from genome assembly GCF_024343515.1 of Aquitalea sp. S1-19. Classification (NCBI taxonomy): domain Bacteria; kingdom Pseudomonadati; phylum Pseudomonadota; class Betaproteobacteria; order Neisseriales; family Chromobacteriaceae; genus Aquitalea; species Aquitalea sp. S1-19. The sequence continues at coordinate 36,124 of NZ_RJTZ01000010.1, forward strand.
CCGGTTTTTAACTTAACGCGACATCGGCAATATATCGCCGCGCACCAGTTCGCGCAGCCAGCGCGGAAAACTGGGCTTAACACCTGCCGACAAGACGATCCCGCCCATAATTCCGGCAAAGCCCAGCAGGTGAAAACCTTGCAACATCTCACCCAAAAAAACAAACGACAGCAAGCTTGAGGCTGCCGGCAACAGATTCATAAAGTTGCCGGTACGCTCGCCGCCCAGCACCTTAACCGCACGGTTGTAGAACACATAGGCCAGAACCGAAGGGAAGACGCCCAGATACAGCACGGCCACCATGGTTTCGCTACTCCACAAGGCCGGTGCCAACGTCGCCGGCTCGAACACAAGCGCCAAGGGCAGCAAAAGCAAAGACCCCAGCGCCATCTGAATAGCCAGCAAGGCACCGGCATTCAGTTCGCGTGGCAGGGTCATCACAATCAGTGTGTAAATCGCCCAGCACAGGCTAGCCGCAATCAGCCAGGCCTCTCCTGCCCCCATCTGCAGCGCCACAATAGCAGCCAGATTTCCTTCGGAGGCAATGGTCAACGCCCCCATTACCGCACACACCACCCCGGCCCATGCCAGTAAAGGCAGACGCCGCCTCAGTACCAGTGCGCCAAGCAGCATAATCCACACCGGAGTAAAGGTCTGCAAGGCGGCCGCGCTCGTAGCACTGGCACTGGCGACCCCAAGATAGATAAAGGCGTTGTTACCCATAATGCCGAACAGTGCCAGCCAGAACAGCCGCCCGCGCACCGCCCACAGCAGCGCACGCTCCCGCCACAAGGGCTTGAGGACAAAGGGAAACAATACCAGTGTCGCGCAGGACCAGCGCCAGAATGCCAGCCAGAAAGGGGTTAATTCGGCGCGAAAGGCGCGCGCAATCACCACATTACTGGCCCAGAACACAATGGCACAAATGACAAGCAGCACCGCATGCGCGGTGCTGCTGGAAGAACGGGAATCCATGGTTGAAACCAAACAAACAAAAGGCGATAGCGGATAGTAAAATCCGCTATCGCAAACGACCTTGATCTCGCGCAATATTGTATACAATCTACAATAAAATCTGATGGGTCAGTCTGATTTAGTCACGGAAATTATTGAACTGCAAGGGGAAATCAGTCACTTCCTTTTTCATCATGGCAATGACCTCTTGCAGAACATCGCGCTTGGCACCGCTGACGCGCACGGACTCGCCCTGAATACTGGCCTGCACTTTGACCTTGGAGTCCTTGATCATGCGGGTGATTTTCTTGGCCAGTTCAGTTTCTATGCCTTCCTTGACCGTGATCACCTGCTTGGCCTTGTTGCCACCCACGCTTTCCAGCTTGCCGTAATCGAGGCAGCGTACATCCAGACCGCGTTTGGCCAGTTTATTAACCAGAATATCCTTGACCTGCTCGATCTGGAACTCGGAGTCGCCATACAAGGTTACGACCTTTTCCGTCAGTTCAAGACGCGCACTGGAGCCCTTGAAGTCATAACGGGTGGCGACTTCCTTGCTGGCCTGATCAACCGCATTGCGCACTTCAACCAGATTCACTTCCGAGACAATATCAAACGATGGCATGATGGCTTCCTTCATAATGAGGCTGCACATTCTAGCGCCCGCCCCTGTACTTGTCAGCGCCACGCATACACCGTGGCTGAGTAAAAACGGTTAACTTTCTTTTTGCAAAATCCGCTGCAGCAAAGGATGCTGCACCTTTTTTTCATTGCCGATGGCAAAAAAACACTCCTCCACCCCGTGGCAGGTCGCGATACGTTCAACACCGACACTGCGTGTCAACTCCTCATGCACCCGCTCCGGCGCAGGAAATACTCCCATTCCGCCGGCGGCAAAGGTATTGAGCAAGGCACTATCCTCAAACTCGCCCACCACGCAAGGCTTGACACCCTCACGCTCGAACCATAGCTCTAGCCGGGCACGCACGGCGCTGTGAGCACTGGGCAGCAGCACCGGCACCCGCGCCAGTGAGTGCGGAAAATCCGCACTGGCCTCGGCGGCCAAGGCCGGCGTGCCATACCAGGCCAGCGCAGACACCGCCAAAGCATGGCTATACACCTTGATATTGGGGTTGGCAGGAGCAGGCCTGTCCGCCAGCACCAAATCCAGCCGATGCAAAGCCAGATCAGCCAACAAGTCGTCAAACTCGCCTTCGTGACAATGCAGACGCATACCCGGCACACCCATCACCGGCTGCAATAGCCGGTGTACCATCAGCTTGGACAAGCCATCCGATGTACCGATGGATAAGCGCAACACAGGCACACTCACTGCATCACGAACAAGCGCCGGCAATTGCTCACCCAACTGGAAAATCAGATCCGCCTGCTGCAATGCGGCAACCCCAGCCTCGGTCAATACCAGTTTGCGTCCGGCAGGCTTCAGCAACTCAACACCCAGACTGCGCTCCAGCTCGCGCACCTGCGTACTCACGGTCTGTACCGCCATCCCCAGGCGCTCTGCCGCACGGGACATCCCACCCTCCTTGCCCACCACCCAGAAATAGTAAAGATGGCGGTAACTGAAATCCAGGCTCATTTTCTGTTTTCCAGAACTATTGTTTCGTTATTGTCTGCTTTTTTATACAAATACAACACCCTATATTCTGCTTGCCCACACAAATTGATGCGGGTTAACAGCGAGGAGTACACCATGCGCACCTACCCAAACAACAGCCCGCAATCTGCTGCCCGCATCGTCATTCTGGCCATGCTGGCCGATGGTCACCTATCCCAGGCCGAACTGGATGTACTGGAAAAGATGGATGCCTACCCGCGGCTGGGCCTGAGCCGCACCGAACTGCATACGCTGCTGCACACCTTCTGCGAGGATATGCTGCCATCCCTTAGCTGGGCGGATGCCCGTTCATTCAGCCCGCAGGCACTTAACAGCTATCTGGCCGAGGTCGACGACGCAGACTTGCGCCTGACCGTACTGCAGCTATGCGCCCAAGTCATCGAAGCGGACCGGCACATTGCCGATGCGGACTGCGAACTGCTGACTTCCGTGCTCGCACGCTGGGGAGTGCCTTGCCGATCAGGATACACAGGCAGGCAGGCAACAGGGAGGCAGGTTGCATGACTGAATTCGCCATCATGGCCGCGCTGCTGTCACCCCCGCTGCTGATCGCAGCCTGGCGTGAATTTCGTGATGACAACCGGCGCGATGCAGTGCTGCTGGGCAGCCTGGGCACCATCAGTAGTGCAAGCGCCCTGCTGGCGTCACTCGGCTGAACATTGAAACCGGAAGTAAAGAAATGAAAATACTGACTGCCGCCAGCTTTTTGCTGCGCTATGCACCCTACCTGGCTAAAGTGCTGCCACGCGTGACCGCGATACAGCGCGGTACATGGATCAAGCTGGGGCTGGCCTTGCTGGCCACCCTGTTCGTCACCGGGTTGGGGCTGGCTCTGCTGCTGGCCTGGCTGGTGCAACTGGTTTTCGACCTGATCGGCGACAGCGGCCTGCTGCAGACGCTGTCGCAACTGCTATCAACGCTGACCGGCTAAGCCCCTAGGCTAGCACCTATTTGAGCAGGATAAATTCGACCAGCGCATTCTTGAATACAAAACCGGCGACGCCGGTACCCAGTGCCAGAAACAGGACAAAGGTGCCGAACTTGCCGGCCTTGGATTTCTTGCCCAGATCCCAGATGATAAACCCCATGAACAGGATCAGGCCGCCCAAAAAGACGATCATGGAAAGATTGGTAAACTGCTCTTCGCTCAAATGTGACAGATCCATGGCTTGCATTATTCCGACAAAATTTGATCAGGATCATAACCGATTCCCGCCGGCCACGATCAGGAAAAACCACTTACTCCTGCAACAGACCGGCCCTATCCAGAGCTGAACGCAGCGCATCCATACGCGAGCGATTGACACCCAGATCGCTATACCCCAGGCGCGACGCCGATCTCAACTCCAGGCGGTTCGCGCCGGGCGCCCGGTACAACTCCACATCATCGACAAAGCCCAGCAACGCACTACGGCTCTCGGCATGCAGATAGCCTTCCTGCTGCCGGATCACCCGGGTACGCGGCAAGGCCGCCGCGATCGCCACCACCTCCTGCCAACGCACACCGGCTGCACGTAAATCCAGCGCCGTGATATGGTGCTGGCCGTCACTTTGCAGCGCCTGACTGGACACGCAGTTGGGCGAAGCCGGACAAGCGGCCAGCTTGCCATCCTTTACGCCAAGATGGCCGGGCATCGTACCGGCACAGCCAGCAAGGCCCAGCGCTAGGCACACAACAGTCAATTTGCCAAACATAGGATTCTCCAGTAAAAAAACGGCCCCTCGCAAGGGGCCGTTTCGCTTAGACCATCACAGAATCAGGCAGACACGCCGTCGGCGACATCCTGATAATCCTTGATCTGGTTGAAGTTCAGGTACTTGTACACCTCGGCACTGCTGGCGTTCAAGATACCGACATTGGACAGATACTCTTCCACCGTCGGGATCTTGCCCAGCTTGGAGCATACCGCAGCCAGTTCGGCCGAACCCAGGAACACATTGGTATTTTTACCCAGACGGTTCGGGAAGTTACGGGTCGAAGTCGACATCACGGTTGCGCCCTCGCGCACCTGCGCCTGGTTACCCATGCACAAGGAGCAGCCCGGCATTTCCATGCGCGCGCCGGCACGACCCAGCACGCCGTAGTGGCCTTCTTCGGTCAGCTGCTTGGCGTCCATCTTGGTCGGCGGAGCCACCCACAATTTCACCGGAATGTCCTGCTTGCCTTCCAACAGCTTGGAGGCGGCGCGGAAGTGACCGATATTGGTCATGCACGAACCGATGAACACTTCATCGATTTGGGTGCCAGCCACTTCGGACATGAACTTCACGTCATCCGGGTCGTTCGGGCAGGCCACGATAGGCTCTTTGATGTCAGCCAGATCGATTTCGATCACGGCGGCGTACTCGGCATCTTCGTCGCGCTTCAGGAGTTCGCCATTGGCAATCCACTCTTCCATCGCCTGGATGCGGCGCTCCAGCGTGCGCGCATCCTGATAGCCTTCGGCGATCATCCACTTCATCAGCGTGATGTTGGACTGCATGTACTCGGCGATAGGTGCCTTGTCCAGTGCAATGGCACAAGCAGCAGCCGAACGCTCGGCCGCGGCGTCGGACAATTCGAACGCCTGCTCGACCTTCAGATTCGGCAAGCCTTCAATCTCCAGGATACGGCCGGAGAACACGTTTTTCTTGCCTGCCTTGGCCACGGTCAACAAGCCGGCCTTGATCGCATACAGCGGAATCGCACCCACGAGGTCACGCAGAGTGACGCCAGGCTGCAGTTCGCCCTTGAAGCGCACCAGTACCGATTCCGGCATATCCAGCGGCATCACGCCGGTGGCTGCGGCAAAGGCGACCAGACCGGAGCCGGCCGGGAAGGAAATACCGATCGGGAAGCGTGTGTGGCTATCGCCACCGGTGCCGACGGTGTCCGGCAGCAGCAGGCGGTTAAGCCAGGAGTGGATCACGCCATCGCCTGGACGCAGGGATACACCGCCACGGGTACTGATAAAGGCCGGCAGTTCCTTGTGCATGCGCACATCCACAGGCTTTGGATAAGCGGCGGTATGGCAGAAAGACTGCATCACCAGATCGGCGGAGAAGCCCAGGCAAGCCAGGTCTTTCAGCTCATCACGGGTCATCGGGCCGGTGGTATCCTGCGAACCGACGGTGGTCATTTTAGGTTCGCAGTAGGTGCCCGGACGCACACCCTGCCCTTCGGCCAGACCGCAGGCGCGGCCAACCATCTTCTGCGCCAGGCTAAAGCCCTTGCTCGAGCCGGCCGGATCTTTTGGCAGGCGGAATTCGGTCGACGCCGGCAGACCCAGCGCTTCGCGTGCCTTGGAGGTCAGGCCACGACCGATAATCAGGTTAATACGGCCACCGGCGCGCACTTCGTCCAGCAGCACCTGGCTCTTGAGTGCGAATTCGGCGAGTACGACGCCGTCTTTCTCGATCTTGCCGTCGTACGGGTAGATATCGATCACGTCACCCATTTCCAGCTTGGAAACGTCGACTTCAATCGGCAACGAGCCGGAGTCTTCCTGGGTATTAAAGAAGATAGGCGCAATTTTCCCGCCCAGGGTCACGCCGCCGAAACGCTTGTTCGGTACAAACGGAATATCCTGACCGGTCGCCCACACCACCGAGTTGGTGGCGGATTTGCGCGAAGAGCCGGTGCCGACCACGTCGCCAACATAAGCAACCAGATGGCCTTTTTTCTTCAGGTCTTCGATAAACTGCATCGGGCCGCGCTTGCCGTCTTCTTCCGGCTTGAACGCCGCATCCGGACGGGTGTTCTTCAGCATCGCCAGATAGTGCATCGGGATGTCAGGACGGGTGGTCGCATCCGGCGCCGGCGACAGATCGTCGGTATTGGTTTCGCCCGGCACCTTGAATACGGTCACGGTGATTTTTTGTGCGACTTCAGGGCGCGAAGTGAACCACTCGGCGTCGGCCCAGCTTTGCAGCACGGCCTTGGCGTAGGCATTGCCAGCGTCGGCCTTGACCTTGACGTCGTGGAAGTAATCGAACACCAGCAGAGTTTTCTTCAGGCCGGCCGCGGCAACTTCGGCCACGGCCTCATCGTCCAGAAGATCAATCAAAGGCTTGACGTTGTAGCCGCCGAGCATGGTGCCCAGCAGTTCGGTTGCCATCGCGCGCGACAGCAAAGGCGACACGACCGACCCTTCGGCTACGGCCGCGAGGAAGGAGGCCTTGACCTTGGCCGCATCATCCACACCGGGCGGTACACGGTGGGTAATCAGTTCAACCAGAAAATCTTCTTCGCCTGCAGGCGGGGCTTTCAGCAGCTCGACCAGTTCTTCAACCTGGGAGGCGGAAAGTGCGAGGGGCGGAATACCCAGCGCGGCGCGCTCGGCAACGTGCTGACGGTAGGCTACGAGCATGGCTTCTGACCTTTTTGCTTAATTGTATTTGCAGATAATGCTGGCACACGGGGCGTCCAGCCTCCGGCGCACGGGGAAAACCCATTACACCGAGATGGCGTTAGCGTACGCGCTATGCCTCACAGATACAAAGGATTATTCGCCACAGTGTTTGTGAGATAAAATCACAGCATGAACACCTACCCACCCCTGAATGCACTGCGTATTTTCGAGGCGGCAGCAAGGCTGGAGAGCTTTTCTGCCGCCGCCGAAGAGCTGTTTGTCACGCATGGCGCTGTGAGCAAGCAGATCAAGCAACTGGAAGCCTGGCTGGGCGTTACACTATTTACGCGCAGCGGTGGTCGTGTGCGCTTAAGCGATGCCGGCTGGCGCTACCTGATTCAGGTACAGGACGGCCTGGACCTGATTGCCAACGCCACCAGCCAGTTGATGCAGGCCGACCGCTTGCGCCGCCTGACCATCAACGCGACGCCGACTTTCGCCATGTACTGGCTACTGCCCAGACTCAAGCGCTTTCGTGCCGCCTGCCCCGATATCGAGTTGCATCTGGTCAACTCGGACCGCGACATCAGCCGGCTGGATACCCCATTCGATATCGCCATCCGGCGCGGGCCCGGCGACTGGCCCGGCCATATTGCCAAGCCTTTTCTGGACGAATGGGAGTTGCCCTTGTGCCATCCCGACCTGTTAGGCAGCCATGCCATCCACAGCCCGGCCGATCTGGCCCGCCACACCCTGCTTTATGCCGACACCCGTCCGACCGCCTGGCAGCGCTGGCTGACCCTTGCCGGCGTACCCGAGCTTAAAGCTGCCCATACCTTGCACTTCGACCGCTTTTCTTTTGCACTGCAAGCGGCCGCAGAGGGCCTAGGCATTGTACTTGGGCCACGCCCGATGGCCGAGCGGCTGATCGCGCAAGGCACGCTGATCGCCCCGCTTAATGGCCCCGCCGTACCGGTACGCGGTTACTGCTGGGTCGCTCCGCGCGCCGCCATCAGCGACATGGCCATCAACGCCTTCTGCCAGTGGCTGGAACAGGAAGCGCAAACACCAAGCCCCTGATCTTTGGCGCAGCAGGCGCCTTGGCGCTCTAGACTTGAGTGATCGCGTCCAGATCGACCGTCCCCAGGAGCCTGCCATGCACCACCCCTACGCTGCGACCCGCCAAACCCTGTCCCTGAGTGATGGACGGGCTCTCGACTATTTCAGCCTGCCCTCACTGGAAGCTGCCGGCATCGGGTCGGTATCCACCCTGCCAATTTCCATCCGCATCGTGCTGGAATCGGTGCTGCGCCACTGCGACGGTCTGAAAGTCACGCCCGAGCACGTCAGGGCGCTGGCCAACTGGCAGCCAGGGGCCGAGCGTCACGGCGAGATTCCGTTTACCGTGGCGCGCGTTATTTTGCAGGATTTTACCGGCGTGCCGCTTCTGGCAGATCTGGCCGCCATGCGTAGCGTCGCCATCGAAATGGGGCTAGACCCCAGGCGCATCGAGCCTTTGGTGCCGGTCGACCTGGTGGTGGATCATTCGGTGATGGTTGACGAGTTCGCCAGCCCCCAAGCGCTCAGACACAATATGGAACACGAGTTTGCCCGCAACCGCGAGCGCTACCAGTTTATGAAGTGGGGCATGCAGGCCTTCGATACCTTCAAGGTTGTGCCGCCGGGCATAGGCATCGTGCACCAGGTCAATCTTGAGTATCTGTTTCACGGTTTGCGCGAGCAAGATGGCGTGGTCTTTCCCGATACCCTGGTCGGCACCGACAGCCATACCACCATGATCAATGGCGCGGGCGTAGTCGGCTGGGGCGTAGGCGGGATAGAGGCCGAAGCGGCCATGCTGGGACAACCGGTCTATTTATTGACACCCGACGTGGTCGGCGTCGAGCTTGATGGCCAGTTAGCCGAAGGCATCACTGCCACCGACCTGGTGCTCACCCTGACCCAGATGCTGCGCCACGAAAAAGTCGTCGGCTGCTTTGTCGAGTTTTTTGGCGCGGGTAGCGCCAGCCTGTCCGTCACCGACCGCGCCACCATCGCCAATATGGCACCGGAGTACGGCGCCACCATGGGCTTCTTTCCGGTAGACGACAATACGCTGACCTATATGCGCGGCACCGGTCGCCGCGAGGCCGACATTCTGGCTTTCGAAAGCTACTTCAAGGCACAAGGGCTATTCGGCATGCCCAAATCCGGTGATATCGCTTACAGCCGCACCCTGCAACTGGATCTGGCAAGCGTCACGCCCAGCCTTGCCGGCCCCAAGCGCCCGCAAGACCGTATCGGCCTTGCCGCGATGAAGGACAATTTCACCCTCTTGTTTTCTATGCCAACATCGGAAAACGGCTTTAACAAAGCACCGGCCGATCTCGCCAGACGCTACCCGCTGTCACAACAAGGAAGCGAGCAAAGCACAGACAATGGCCAGCGCCTGCAAGGCAAAAGCCTGGCGCGCGATGTTGTGGAAATGGTCGACAACCGCCCGACCCCGGACCATACCCCCTACGCAAACGGGCAAGGTGATCTGGGGCATGGCGACATCCTGATTGCCGCCATTACCAGCTGCACCAACACCTCCAACCCCGGCGTAATGCTGGCCGCCGGCTTGTTGGCGCAAAAAGCGGTGGCCAAGGGCCTGCAGGTTCATCCGCGCATCAAGACCAGCCTGGCGCCGGGCTCTCGCGTCGTCACCGCCTATCTGGAAGCGGCCGGCCTGCTTGCGCCTCTGGCCAAGCTGGGCTTTGCGCTGGCGGCCTATGGCTGCACCACCTGCATAGGCAACGCCGGGGACCTTTCCCCCGAACTCAACAACACCATTACCCGGCATGATCTGGTATGCGCGGCAGTATTGTCCGGCAACCGCAATTTTGAAGCACGCATCCACCCCAATTTGCGCGCCAACTATCTGACCTCGCCGCCTCTGGTGGTCGCTTTCGCCATCGCCGGGCGCGTCAATATCGACCTCACGCGCGATCCCTTGGGCACAGGCAAGGATGGCCAACCGGTTTACCTCAGGGACATCTGGCCGGAATCGGGCGAAATTGCGGCATTGATGGCCACCGCCTTCGACCCGGACACCTTCCGCCGGCTGTACGCCGATTTCACCCGCGACCACGACTTATGGAATGAAATCAGCGCGCCGCAAGGCGAAACCTATCCTTGGCCTGTCAGCAGTTATATCGCCCGCCCGCCTTTTTTCGACGGCTTTTCCATGCAAGAAAAACCCATCACCGACATTCGGGACGCCCGCACCCTGCTGCTGCTGGGCGACTCGGTCACCACCGACCATATCTCGCCGGCCGGTTCATTCGGCGAAACCACGCCCGCCGGGCAATACCTACTGTCTCTGGGTCTTAAGCGTGCCGACTTCAATAGCTACGGCAGCCGGCGCGGCTTCACTGCAAGACAGCCATCATCCCGCACGGGTATAATCCCGCGCAAAGCTAACCTGTCATCGTTAAAACACCCGAGGTTTTCATGAGCCGCACCTCCCTTTCCCGCTTCCTGATTGAACAGCAACGCAAGGCCGGCACGCTGCCGCCGGATCTGCGTCACCTGATAGAAACCGTCGCCCGCGCCTGCAAGGCGATCTCGCACTCGGTCAACAAAGGTGCGCTGGCTGGCATCCTGGGCGAAGCCGGCACCGGCAATGTACAAGGCGAAGCGCAGAAAAAGCTGGATGTGATCGCCAACGATGTCTTGCTGGAGGCCAATGAATGGGGCGGCAATCTGGCAGCAATGGCCTCCGAAGAGATGGAGTTGCCGTACTCGATTCCGGACGGTCTGCCGCGCGGACGCTATCTGATGCTGTTCGACCCGCTGGATGGCTCGTCCAATATCGACGTCAACATCTCGGTCGGCACCATCTTCTCGGTACTGGAATGCGACGAATCGGTCACCGGCCACCCGACCGAAGCCGACTTCCTGCAACCGGGCACACGCCAAGTTGCCGCCGGCTACACCGTCTACGGCCCGCAGACCATGCTGGTGCTGACTTTCGGCAACGGCGTATACGGCTTTACCCTGGACAGAGAAAACGGCAGCTTCGTATTGACCCACCCCGAGATGAAGATCCCGCAAGCAACCGGCGAGTTCGCCATCAATATGTCGAACATGCGTCACTGGGAAGCACCGGTGCAACGCTATGTGAGCGAGCTCCTGGCCGGCAAGACCGGGCCTTTGGCCAAGGATTACAATATGCGCTGGGTTGCATCCATGGTGGCCGAAGTTCACCGCATCCTGGTTCGCGGCGGCGTATTTATGTATCCGAAAGATGCGCGCGATCCGGCCAAGCCGGGCAAACTGCGCCTGATGTATGAAGGCAACCCGATGGCCTTTATCGTCGAGCAAGCCGGAGGCATGGCGACCAACGGCCACCAGCGTATTCTGGACATTCAGCCGGCCGCCCTGCATGAACGCGTCGCGGTATTCTTAGGCTCGAAAGAAGAAGTCGCGCGCGTGACTGCTTATCACAACTAAGCCTGCCCATACGAAAGCCCCGTACGCCTTGCAGCGTACGGGGCTTTGTTGTTTCTGCGCTTAAGTCTTAGCCGCGCTTGAGTTTGGCGTTGGCCGCGATACGCATCCGCAGTGCATTCAGGCGAATGAAGCCGGCTGCATCGGCGTGATTGTAAGCACCGCCGTCTTCATCGAAAGTCGCGATATTCGGGTCGAACAAGGAGTCAGTCTTGGACTCGCGCCCGACCACCATCACATTGCCCTTGTACAGTTTCAGGCGTACCCAGCCGTTTACCGTCGCCTGCGACGCATCAATCATGGTTTGCATCATCGCGCGCTCAGGACTCCACCAGTAGCCGGTGTAAATCAGCTTGGCGTACTTGGGCATCAACTCGTCCTTCAGATGCGCCACTTCACGATCCAGCGTGATCGACTCGATGGCGCGGTGCGCTTTGAGCATGATGGTGCCGCCCGGGGTTTCGTAGCAGCCACGCGACTTCATGCCGACATAACGGTTTTCGACGATGTCCAGGCGGCCGATGCCGTGCTTGCCGCCGATCTGGTTCAGCATAGTCAGCACCTGAGCCGGGCTCATGGCGACGCCGTTAATCGCGACGATATCGCCGTGCAGGTATTCAAGCTCCAGATATTCTGCCTGATCCGGTGCACTCTCCGGCGAGTTGGACCACAGCCACATATCTTCTTCCGGCTCGGCAGCCGGGTTTTCCAGCGCCAAGCCCTCATAGGAGATATGCAGCAAGTTGGCATCCATCGAGTAGGGGCTGGCACCGCTCTTGCGCTTGCTGATATCGATACCGTGGGTTTCGGCGTAGGCCAGCAGCTTTTCACGCGAGAGCAGATCCCATTCGCGCCACGGGGCGATCACATGGATATTGGGCTGCAGCGCGTAGTAGCCCAGCTCGAAACGCACCTGATCATTGCCCTTGCCGGTGGCACCATGGCTGACCGAATCGGCCCCCACCGCACGCGCAATTTCGATCTGGCGTTTAGCGATCAGCGGGCGGGCTATAGACGTGCCCAGCAGATACTCGCCTTCATAGACGGTATTGGCACGGAACATCGGGAACACAAAGTCGCGTACGAACTCTTCGCGCAGATCATCGATATAGATGTTCTCCGGCTTGATCCCCAGCGCAATGGCTTTCTGGCGTGCCGGTTCAACTTCCTCGCCCTGGCCGATGTCGGCGGTAAAGGTGACGACTTCACACTGGTAGGTATCCTGCAGCCATTTCAGGATAACGGAGGTATCCAGGCCGCCGGAGTAAGCGAGTACCACTTTTTTGATGCTGTTCATTGTCTTGTCTTTCAGAAGTCTTGGCTGTTTGCGCCTTGTGCGGCAGGCAAACAAAACCCGGTTGGATGAAGCTATTCCCTGTGTCCCGGCAGTCGCATGGGCGACTTACCGGTCACGCAAGGTGTCAGGCCGAATTTTTGCCGAATACCATGGGCGCACCCTGACCCGGCAGCGGACGATAGAGTTCGCCCGCGATGCTTCGTCGTCGCAGCAGCCCGACCCGTTCGCAAGCACCAAGGCCTGCGGCAGATAAAGGGGTACTGGATTTCAGGTACTGCCATGGCTCTTTCATCAGATCTTCCAAAAAACGGCAGTCATGCCAGCACGCGGCAGGTCACGACGGCACTTTGCGATACGCAAGATTCAAGTTGTTCACGTCCAGATGCCGACAATCCCAAACAATGCATCGGCATGTTTTATAGAATTGCGACAGTTATATATGTATCCCAATTCATAAGGCGTGGCAAGCACTCATGACATATTTATATTGCAGTGCACCCTGGAAAGCTCTTCCTCACCGAGCACGCGGATGGCCATTTCCCCTTGCAAATCAGCGAGTCCATGCATTTCTATCCCTTTTTGTGCCTTCATCAGGCGCGCAAGGTAGGTCAGCACGCTTTCATCTATCAGCTGGCCGGGCACCAGCACCGGTATACCCGGTGGATAAGGCACGATCTGGTCGCAGGCGACACGACCGATCAAGGCACCATTCGGACGACCCTCGTCGTCAAACAGCGCCAGACGCTCTCCGGCTTCGTAATAGGCCTCGCGCGGCAAGCAGGCCAGACGGGTAAAACGCGGCATCTCGGGCAGGCGCACCAGCGGGCGCGGCGGTTTTTGTGCGCGCGCCAGACGCAGCATGGCATCCATCAGGCGCGACACCTTGCTCTTGGTCGTCCCTATGGTCAGCAAGAGCGTCAGGGTGTTGAACGTCGATTTTTCAACCTGAATATTGAAACGCTCGAATAATTCGCGCTGCAATTCCCCTGCACCATAACCCGAGCGCGAGATATCGATGGTCAGCTTGGTCGGATCCAGCCGGACACCATCACCCTTCACCTCCTCCGGCAGCAACTCGTCCAGCCCCAGCACCCGGAACACGCCCGTGGCATCAATTTTAAGGCGCAGCTCTTCCGCCAGCTTCAGCGTGCGCGCCAGCAGGCGGTAGCCCTCCATCTGCGCCTGCTTACGCGCCACATCCAGACTGGCAATCAGGTTGTACTGCGGGCTGGTCGAAGCGTGCATATTGAAGTTTTCGCGAAACAGATGTGCATCAAAGTCCGGGTCGTTGACATGGATCATGCTGGCCTGCGAAAACGCCGACAGGACCTTGTGCGTACTTTGCGTCGCGTAATCGGCCCCCGCCTCCATCGCGGTCGGACGCAAAGCGGGGTGAAAACGCGCATGGCCGTACCAGGCTTCATCGATAATCACCTTGATGCCAGCCGCGTGTGCGGCCTCGATGATGGGTGCCAGGTCATAACGCAGACCGTCGTAGGTACATGAAGTCAGGATCAGTACCCGCGCATCCGGATTGTCGGCCATCGCCTGAAAAATGGTGGCCTTGGGCACGGGCCCGAAGATGCCGTACTGGCGATTGACTGAAGAATCGAGATAAACCGGTCGTGCGCCGGACAGGATGACGCCGTGGTGTACCGATTTGTGGCAGTTACGGTCCAGCAGCAGTTTGTCACCCGGTGCCAGCAACGTCTGGAAGATGACCTTATTCGAAGTCGACGTGCCATTGGTGGCGAAATAGGTTTCGCGCGCACCAAACGCCTTGGCCGCCAGCGCTTGCGCTTCGGCAATCACCCCGGTCGGGTGCATCAGCGAGTCCAGCATGGGCACCGACACCGACAAATCGGCACGCAGCATGTTCTCGCCGACAAACTCGTGAAAATCTCCGACCCACGGACTGCCGCGCAAGGACTCGCCGCCACAGTGGCCCGGCGTATGCCAGGAATCCTTGGCCATGGAAACATAGCGCCGTAAAGCGTCGTAAAAAGGCGTTGCCGACTTCTCGGCAAGCTCGGCACTCAGAATGCGAAACCACCCCGGATAATCCGCCTCGTCCCGATAGAAATAGCCGCTCAGCGCATGACTGGCCAGCTCGTCTATCTGCAGCTTTTCGTCCTCGTCCCCCAGCAAGACATAACACGACAACTCCGGGCGGTACTCGCCGATCGCATTAAGCAGCGCCACCACATCACCATAGGAGCCGCCGCTCTGCAAATAACGGTCAACCAGCACCATCTGCAGCTCGCCATCTGCGGCAATATCCGCCAGCGCATTTTGTGGCGACGCCGCCGTGGAAAAACACAGGCCAAAAAGGTTGGGAAGCGTCTGTGCGGCCAGTTGCAGCCCCTTGCTCATGGCGCGGGCCAGCACCGCATCGTGACTGACGATCAACACGCGACTTACAGGATTCATTCTGGTTCTCCTGCGAACGTAGGCGGCAGCAACCGCACCATCTCGTCCAGCTTCATTATTGTGACAATCAATGCCGTTTGGCTATCGTATCCAGTTGTGGGGGCGCCGTCATTTTGCGACCGCACATAGCCCCCATACGTTACAATCGCGCCATGCTTACCGATGCCGAAAAAGACGCGATCCGCGACCACTACAAAACCTTGTCCGACAACCTGCCCGGATTCCGTCCACGCGCTGCCCAGCGCCGTATGCTGGCTGAAA
>NZ_RJTZ01000100.1:0-11483 GCF_024343515.1 Aquitalea sp. S1-19
CCGGCATGCAACCCTAAGCCGTGACTCAACATAAAGATATCCGATTTCGCCGCCTCAGCGAGGCATTAGGCTACCGTTTTACCCGTCCCGAGTGGCTGCGTCAGGCTTTGACGCACCGTAGCTACGGCACGCCCAACAACGAGCGACTGGAGTTTGTCGGCGACAGTATTCTCAACTATACCGTCGCCCGCATGCTGTATGACCGCTTTCCGCAATTGACCGAGGGCGAGCTATCGCGTCTGCGCGCCAATCTGGTGAATCAGCAGACCCTGTCCGAACTGGCCCAGCTGCTCAAGCTGGGGGACGAGCTGTATCTGGGCGAGGGCGAGCTTAAGAGCGGCGGTTTTAACCGGCCGTCCATTCTGGCGGATGCGCTGGAGGCGACCTTTGCCGCCGTGAGTTTTGACGCGGATTTTGCCGCAGCCGAAACCGTGGTGCGCCATTTGTACCGCGAGCGGGTCGAAGCGATTGACCCGACCCGCCATGCCAAAGATGCCAAGACACGCCTGCAAGAAGCACTGCAGGCGCGCAAATATCCGCTGCCGCGCTACCGCATCCTGAGCCAGTTGGGTGAGGCGCACGAGCAGCACTTCAAAGTCGCGTGCGAGCTGGGTGATCTGGGCATCGATACCAGCGGCGAAGGCAATAGCCGGCGCGCGGCCGAACAGCAGGCCGCCGAACAGGCGCTGCTGCAACTGGAAGCACAATTCAAACTGGGCAAGAAATGACCGAAACCTCTTATCGCTGCGGCTTTGTGGCCATCGTCGGCCGTCCCAATGTGGGCAAATCGACGCTGATGAACCACCTGATAGGCCAGAAGATCAGCATCACCTCCAAAAAGGCGCAGACCACGCGCCATCGCGTGACCGGCATCCATACCACCGATCACAGCCAGTTCGTGTTTGTCGATACACCGGGCTTCCAGACTTTTCACGGCGGCGCACTGAACGAGACCTTGAACAAGAGCGTCAAGGACACGTTGGGCAATGTCGATTGCGTGATGTTCGTCTTGGAAGCCAAGCGCTTTACCCCGGCTGACCGCGAAGTAATGGCGCTGTTGCCGAAGAAAATCCCGGTGATTCTGGTGGTGAACAAGGTCGACAAGGCCAAGGACAAGATCGAGCTCGCCAACTTTATCGATGATGTGCGCGCCGAGTTCCCTTTTGTCGATGCCGAAGTGGTCAGCGCCAAGCATGGCCAGCGCATTGCCGAACTGCTGGAAAAAGTGGCACCTCATCTGCCCGAGTCGGTGCCCCTGTATCCGGAAGACATGATTACCGACAAGAGCCAGCGTTTCCTTGCCGCTGAAATCGTGCGTGAGAAGCTGTTCCGCTATCTGGGCGAGGAACTGCCGTACTCGATGAATGTAGAGGTCGAGCAGTTCGAGGTGGATGGTGCCATGTACCGCATCCACGTCGCGGTTCTGGTCGACAAGGAAGGGCAGAAGCCCATCGTGATCGGCAAGGGTGGTGAAAAGCTGAAAAAAATCTCCACCGAGGCGCGCCTCGATATGGAAGCGCTGTTCGACACCAAGGTTTACCTCGAAGTCTGGGTCAAGGTGAAGTCGGGCTGGGCCGACGACGTGCGTTTCCTCAAGGAATTCGGTCTGTAAAATGTTTGCCCGTACGCCACAGCCGCCTTACTGGGCAGTCATCTTCTCCAGCCAGCGCAGCGATGTGGCCGATGGTTATGGCGATATGGCTGATGCGATGGTGGAGCTGGCTGCGAAGCAGCCGGGCTACCTTGGCGTCGAGAGCGTGCGCGGTGATGATGGCTTCGGCATCACCGTGTCGTACTGGACCAGTGAAGAAGCGATCGCCGGCTGGAAGGCCGAGGGGCGTCACCGGCTGGCGCAGGCCGAAGGCTACGCGCGCTGGTATGCGGAGCTGTTTACCCGCGTGGCCTGCGTCGGGCGCGACCATCACTGGACGCGCGGCTGATGCAGCCGGGCAAGATAGACCGCCAGAGCGGCTTTATCCTGCATGCGCAAGCCTATCGCGAGACCAGCTTGCTGCTGGATGTGCTGACGCGCGACTACGGCCGCGTAGCCATGGTGGCGCGCGGTGCGCGCCGGCCGCGCGCCGAATTGCGCGGCTTGCTGTTGCCGTTTCAACCCTTGTCGCTGGCCTGGTTCGGCAAGACCGAATTGCGTACCCTGCACCGTGCCGAATGGCAGGGCGGGGTACGTCTGCTGGCCGGGCAAGCTTTGGTATGCGGCTTTTATCTGAACGAGTTGCTGGTGCGCCTCACCGTGCGCGAAGACCCGACCCCTGCGGTTTTTACCGCCTACGACGCCGCCGTGCGGGCGCTGGCGCAAGGCGAGGCGCAGGGCGTGGTATTGCGCCGTTTCGAACTGGCTCTATTGGGTGCGCTGGGTTATGCGCCCTTGCTTGGGCATGATGGCGCCGGTGCACCGCTGGATGCAGGCTCGCTGTACCGGGTACAGGCCGGCTCTCCTCCCGAGCTCTGGCAAGGCGGCGTGGCGCATGATGGCCAGGCCGTGGTGCGCGGGGCGGTTTTGCTGGCACTGGCCGCCGGTGATTTTGACGATGCGCATGCGCTGCGCGAAGCGCGTGGCGTGACCCGGCTGATGCTGGCCAATCTTTTGGGTGACGACAAGCTCGCCACCCGCGAATTGCTGCTGCCGCTCGCCCAGGCGACGGAAGCGGCCAAACCGGTTTAAGACGAACGAGGAAACAGGCATGATCCTGCTGGGCATCAATATCGACCATGTGGCAACCTTGCGCCAGGCGCGCGGCACCCGCTATCCCAGCCCGATAGAGGCCGCACTGGTGGCCGAAACGGCTGGCGCCGACCTGATCACCCTGCATCTGCGTGAAGATCGCCGCCATATCCAGGATGCCGATGTAGTCGCCATGAAGCAGGTCATCAAGACGCGGATGAATCTGGAGATGGCGCTGACCGAAGAGATGCTGGAAAACGCGCTCAAGGTCATGCCGGAAGATGTGTGCCTGGTGCCGGAGAAGCGTGAAGAAGTCACCACCGAAGGCGGGCTGGATGTGATCCGCTACTTCGACGAGGTCAAACGCTTTACCCAGATCCTGTCTGATGCCGGTATCCGCGTGTCGCTGTTTATCGATGCCGACCGTGCCCAGATCGAAGCGGCATTTGACGCCGGCGCGCGCGTGATCGAACTGCATACCGGCGCCTATGCCGATGCCCATTCGGCCGAAGTGCGTCAGGCCGAACTGACCCGCATCCGCGAAGCAGCAGTGTACGCGGCGCATCTGGGCTTTACCGTTAACGCAGGCCATGGCCTCTCTTACCATAACGTCAAGCCGGTGGCCGCCATCCGAGAAATTGCCGAGCTCAATATTGGCCACGCCATCGTCAGTCAGGCTCTGTTTGTCGGCTTTGCCGCCGCAGTGCAGGAAATGAAGGCGCTGATGCGCGAAGCACGGCGCGGCGAATAATGATTTGCGGTGTGGGCACTGATCTGGCCGAAATCGCGCGCTTCGAGGCTATGATTGCGCGCCGTGGTCTGGGTGTCGGCCGGCGCCTGCTCTCGGCAAGCGAGCTGGCCGATTTTGCCGCCAGCTCTGATCCGGCCCGCTTTCTGGCCAAGCGTTTTGCCGCCAAGGAAGCGCTGGCCAAGGCGCTGGGCACCGGGGTGAGAGCGCCGGTGCTGCTGACGGCGATTGCCGTTGGCCATGACGCGCTGGGCAAGCCGCAGTTTGCGTTGTCGGCCGAGCTGTCTGCCTTTGTTGCCGCGCGCGGCATCAGCCATCTGCATTTATCTATCAGCGACGAGCGTACACAGGCGCTGGCCTTTGTTGTGGCCGAAAGCCGCAGTTAGTCGCTCCCTGTCTTATTACTGGAAAGTCAGCATGACCCCTGAACTGCAAATCATCGATATCGTCGTGGGCGAGGGCAAGGAAGCCGTCAAGGGTGCCCTGATCACCACCCAGTACCGCGGCTGCCTGGAAGACGGTACCCAGTTTGATTCCTCCTACGATAGAGGCCAGCCGTTCCAGTGTGTGATCGGCACCGGTCGCGTGATCAAGGGCTGGGACCTGGGCCTGATGGGAATGAAAGTCGGCGGCAAGCGCAAGCTGCTGGTGCCGGCGCATCTGGCCTATGGCGAGCGCCAGATCGGCGCACATATCAAGCCGGGCTCCAATCTGGTTTTTGAAATCGAGCTTTTGGAAGTGCTGACGCGGGATTGATAATTTAATTTAGGAGGTAGGGTGTCTAAAGTTAATGGTGGTGAATTCTTGTATTCATTTGAAAATATGCGGGCGGTTGCAATATTGCTCGTTATTTTTTCGCATTTTTCTTCTGTTTATAAATTTGGCGAATCAGCTGATGTTGTCAAGTTTATTCTTGCAGATGCGACGACATTGTTTGTTTTTATATCAGGATATCTATTTTATTACTTATCAAGAAGGAAAGGATTTAATTTCTTAGATTATTTGGGTAAAAAATTTAAGTTTGTTGTATTGCCTTTTCTTTTCTTTTCTTTTTTTGCAATATTGGCGGGATTATTTTTTGGGCAAAATGAAACGTATGGCTTGATGCCTATTGCTTATGTGTTGTGGAGTTTTGTTGTAGGTGGGGCTGTTAATGGGCCGATGTGGTTTGTCCCAATGATTTTTTTGTTTTTTCTTGTGTCGCCAATTTTTATTTTTTGTGCTAAACGGAATTGGTTTTTTGTAATGGTTGTTGCTGCGGTGTTGTTCTCTGTTTTTTCATTTCGCCCTATCAATAGCCAAAATCCAGTGTTAAGTTTTTTTCATTTTATGGGTTTCTATTTGATGGGTATGCTTTTTGCACGAGGTGGAGCGGTAATGGATTTTTTGCGATCTAGGCCAAGGGCTGTTATGGCAGTTTCCGCTTCTGGTTTTTTTGTGCTATTGGTGGTTTGGCTGGGGGGGGGGCAGGTTTTCCAAGGATATTTCGATTATATATGGCAACCAAATATCATTCAAATGGGTAAGCTTTTTTTTGTTGTGTTTTTGTTTTTTTTGTTTGAGAGGTTTTTTAATAAAAAAATAAACCCTATGTCTTACATTGCAAATATTAGTTTTGGTTTGTTTTTTGTGCACGGGTTTTGGTTGCTGCTATTCTATAAGATGGTTTCGTTCTTTGCGGTGAGTAAATTGCCGGTTTATTTTATTTTGGAATTTCTAATGGTGTTTTGCTTTTCGGTAATTTCCATAGAAGTTTCTAAACGTGTTCTTGGGGTGAGGAGTCGATATGTTGTCGGTTGCTAACTATGTTAGGTTGTTTGTAATTGTTTTTTTAAGCTTGCTTAACGTCTCCTTAGCCAAGGAGGTTAATATACTCGTTATTGGTCAATCTATTTCTTCCAATTGTAATCAGGAAAAATTTGGCAAGGTAAATGGTATATATCAGTATGATTTGAATGGTAATGTTGTGGTGGCTAGTGATCCTTTTGTATGGGCCGACTGCAATGGCGGCAGCATGTGGATGCCGCTGGGTGAACGCATGGTCAAGTCAGGCTTGGCAAGCAAAGTTGTTTTTATGCCCATAGGGGTAGGTGGTACCAAAGTCAGTGAATGGCTGGCAGGTGGTCGGGCTTTTGGTAAGTTGGAATCGGCTTTGTCAGTGATAGCCAAGAAAGGCATAAAATTTGATTACGTGCTATGGCATCAAGGGTCATCTGATATTGGGACGCCAGCTAATGTATACCAAGACGATCTGTTTAAACTCTATTCCTATATTCGAAAAAAAATAGGTGTTGTACCGTGGGTGGTTGCAAGGCACTCCCGTTGCTATGGTCGTTATGATGAAAAAATAGATGATGTTCAGAGAAAAATTGCCATCGACTCGGCTTTGTTTTTTTATGCGGGACCCAATAATAATGCTCTAGATGATCGCTTTCGTTTTGATTCGTGCCACCTTAATAAAGTGGGACAAATTAAAATGGCGGAGCTGTGGTTTGAAAGTATTAAAAATGTGAAACAGAAAAAAGAGTCGGTAGAGAAAGAAACCCTGCTTTACTGGTTTAAAAAAATACCTTATTAAAGTACGCATGAGGTGCCTTTAATGTCTGCTCCCCTGAATCTTGCCCGCGGCCCGGTGATGGCCGATGTGGCCGGCTTTGCCCTCACCGACGCCGAACGCGTGCGTCTGTGCCACCCTCTGGTGGGCGGCGTCATCCTGTTTCGCCGCAACTTCGAGTCGGTCGCGCAGCTCAAGGCATTGACTGCCGAAATTCGTGCGCTGCGTAGTCCACACCTTCTGATCGCGGTCGATCACGAAGGCGGGCGGGTGCAGCGCTTTTTGCCCGGTTTTACCCGTCTGCCGGCAATGCGGGCGCTAGGTGAAGCCTATGACGCCGACCCGCAAGGTGCCTTGGCGCTGGCGCGCGATGTGGGCGAAGTGCTGGCCGCCGAACTGTCGGCCTGCGGCATCGATCTGTCGTTTACGCCGGTGCTGGATCTGGACTGGGGGCAGTGCGCGGTGATCGGTAACCGCAGCTTCCATCGAGATCCGGCGGTGGTGTCGGATCTGAGTTGTGCCTTGCAGCAGGGTCTGGCTGCTGGCGGCATGCAAAGCTGCGGCAAGCATTTCCCCGGTCACGGTTTTGTCGAGGGCGACAGCCATCATGTGATCCCGGTGGATGGCCGTTCGCTGGATGCGCTGCGCCACGACGATCTCAAGCCGTTTGCGGCGCTGGCGAATGCCGGCATGGCTGCGGTGATGCCGGCACATGTGGTCTATCCGGCGGTTGATGCGCAGGCTGCCGGTTTCTCGCGGCGCTGGTTGCAGGACATCCTGCGTGCCGAGCTGGGCTTTGACGGGGTGATCTTCTCGGATGACCTGACCATGGAAGGTGCTGCGGCTGCAGGCGACATCGTCGATCGCGCCGAGGCGGCGTTCTCTGCCGGCTGCGATATGGTGCTTGTGTGCAACCGCCCCGATCTGGCGGACGAGTTGCTTGCGCGCTTGCAAACGCCGGCGCAGCCGCAACTGGCGGCGCGTCTGGCCCGGATGGCAGGCCTGGGTGAGACTGCTGCCTGGCAGGCGCATGTGGCGACGGACAGTTTTGCCGTGCGTCAGGCACGGGTGCTGGCGCTGGGTTTGCCCCCCGATACGCTGATCGGCCCCAAGGTGGGCGAAGCCTACTAAAAGCGGGCTTCTCCGCCTTGCCGTGGGACAGTAAACAGTAAACGCCGCAGAGCCTGGCTCTGCGGCGTTTACTGTTTATCGGTGTCCAGGTTCAGGGGCGCGGGTTTTTCATACAGATAGCCCTGATGGTGCTTGCAGCCATTGGCCAGCAGGAAGTCGCGCTGCTGTGCAGTCTCCACGCCTTCGGCGATGACGTTCAGCTCCAGGCTGTGTGCCAGTGCGATGATGGTGCGCACAATCGCGTCGGCGCTAGTGCTGTGCATGATGTCGTCAACAAAGCTCTTGTCGATTTTGAGCTGGTTCAGCGGCAGGTGTTTGAGGTAGGACAGCGAAGAGTAGCCGGTGCCGAAATCGTCCAGTGAAAACAGGACGCCATGCTTGCGCAGCCTGTGCATTTTGTCGGCGGCATGCGCAATATCGCTTAGCAGTAGGCTTTCGGTCAGCTCCAGCTCCAGTCGTTCGGGTGTGGCACCGCTTTGTTGCAGGATGGCAATCACGGTATCGGCAAAATCGTCCTGCTGGAACTGCAGCGGGCTGATATTGACGGCGAGGCGCAGATGGGCGCGGTCTTCCTCTTTACTCCAGCGCGCCAGCTGTTGGCATGCCTGCTCCAGTACCCATCTGCCTAGCGGAATGATCAGGCCGGTCTCCTCTGCCAGTGCAATGAAATATCCTGGCGCGATCAGACCCCGTTGCGGATGTTCCCAGCGCAGTAGCACCTCGTAGCCGGTGGCGACGCCATTGTTGTCCACCTGCTTCTGGTAGTGCAGGACGAATTGCTGTGCGGCGATGGCTTCGCGTAGTGCGTGTTCTTGCGTCAATCGCTGCTGGACGGCAGTCTGCATTGCCTGGTCATAAAAGCGCAGGGCGTTGCGCCCGGCAGTCTTGGCTTGGTACATGGCAAGGTCGGCCTGGCGCAATAATTCGTCTGCGCGGCCGGCTGCGTCTGAAAACAGTGCGATGCCGATGCTGCCGGTGCAGTGGTGGGTATGGCTATCCAGATGGTAGGGCTGTGCCAGCAAGTCGCCCAGTATTTCGGCGACATGTTCTGTTTGGCTGGCTGCCTTGGCCGGTTCGCTGTCTAGGTTTTCCAGTAGAACGACGAATTCGTCTCCGCCTAGGCGGGCGATGGTGTCGTCTTGGCGCAGACGTTGCCCCAGGCGTTCGGCAACCTCCTTGAGTAGGCGGTCTCCCATTTCGTGGCCGTAGCTGTCGTTGAGCGGCTTGAAATTGTCCAGGTCGATAAACAATAGTGCACCTTCGTTGCCGCTGCGCTGGTGGGTGAGCAGTGCGTGGTCGATGCGTTCGAGCAGCAGCCGGCGGTTGGGCAGCCCGGTTAGCGGGTCATAAAAGGCGAGGCGGTGGATCTCGCGCTCGGCAGCCTTGTGCTGCGACAGATCCGAGAGCGTGACAATGTAGTGGCTGATGGTGCCACCGTCGTCCCTGATGGCGCTGCCCGTCATCCACACCGGGATGAAGCGGCCTTGTTGATGCTTGATCCAGAGTTCGCCCTGCCAGCTGCCGCTGCTGGCTACGGCTTCCCAGATGCCGTTATAGAAATCCATGTCGTACTTGCCGGTACGCAGCAATAACGGGCTTTGGCCGGCGAGGTCGGAGCCGTTATAGCCGCTTATTTCGCCAAATGCCCGGTTGGCGCGCAGGATCAGATGGTCGGCACTGACGATGAGCATGCCCTCTTGGGCATCGAATACACTGGCTGCGATGCGCAGCTCTTCGTCGGCTGCGCGCCGCTGGCTAATGTCGCTCAGGCTGCCGACCATGCGTAATACGGTTCCTGCGTCATCACGTTCGACTACATCGCCGCGATCCAGTACCCACACATAGTGGCCGTCATGATGGCGCAGGCGGTGTTCGCTGACGTAGCTGCCTTTGCCCTGCAGGCATGTCCCGATGCGCGCCTGAACGGCCGGGCGGTCGTGCGGATGGATCAGATGAATAAAAAAATCGGTGGCATGGCTAAGGTGCGATGGGTCTAGTCCCAGCAGGCGGCACCATTGAGCATTATGGCTGACCTGCTGCGTGGCCAGATTCCAGTCCCATAACCCCTCACCACTGGCTGTCATTGCCAGCGCCAGTTGCTGCGCCTGGGCGCCCAGTTCCAGTTCGCGCTGCTTGCGTGCGTTGATGTCCTGTACGAAACCGATGACTTGCAGGTCGGCATCGACAGCTTCACCGCTGATATAGAGCCAGCGCCAGCTTTCGCCATCACGCACCCGTAGTTCGACGGCAAAGTGCTTGTCGTTCATCAGCTCGCGCCAGGCCGTTTGCAATGTAGGCTGGTCTTGCGGGTGGATGCGCTCGGCCAGTTTGCGTGGATGCAGGATAGCCCCCGCAGGCAGTCCGAGCAGACGGCAGGCTTCATCCGAGCCTTCGAGGTGGTCGCCGCCAGCCGAATAGTGCCAGTTGCCCAAGCGGGCCAGATGCTGGATGCGGTGATTGATTTGATGGCGCATGGCTGTTCCCTCTTTGCGGCGGGACACGGCTTGTGTCTGGCTTTAGCATAGACGGGTAATGCAGTGTTGATTTTCCGGATGAGTGTCTGTGCATGGTGTGCTGTCTGCGCGTATTGGCAAGTAGCGGTCGGTTCCGGATGGCGATATAGACGCGGGTTCTTTTTTTGTCCGGGTGTGCGCTGCGGTATCCGGCCGGCGTGGGGCAAGCAATCTGAGCTTTACGGCGGCGCTGCATTATTTACGTTATGAGTAGAGCTGACGGGCGATCAACAGCCCCTGTACCTTGCCTGCGCGCCTGCTTCGCCTGCGCGGATGCCTGAGAGATCTGCTACTGCCGACACAACGGCGGGGGCGTAAATGCCCCCGCGTTGTGAAAAAGCTGCCGTCTCGTTACCCAATCAAACAAGTTCGATCCGCTGAGTGAACGGCATTACTGCACGCGGCAGCGTTTTTTGCATTCAAGATGCCGGCGTCGGCGGCGCGTGGCGGCGGGCGAGGCAGACGAAGACGAGGCCGAGTGCGGAGAAAGTGAGCGAGGCGATGGCCAAGAGCGTTACGCTGTGCCAGATCAGCGGGGCGAGGGTGCCTGCGACCACTGCGCCGGTCAGTGTCTGCACGAAGCCCTGCATCGACGAGGCGGTGCCGCGCTGCGCGGGGAATAAATCGAGAATGGCCAGCGTGATCGACGGTGCTGCCAGTGACATTCCCATGGTGTAGAGGCCGATCGGCAGCACGCTCGCCGGCAGCGACGGTGCAAACAGGAGTGCGTGCAGGGTGTTGGCAAGCGCGGCGGCGAGCATCATGGCGTAGCCCGTGTTGACCGACTGGCGCGCGGTAAAGCGTCCGGCAGCGCGCCCGGATAGCCAGGCACCGATGATCATGCCGGCGACTGCCGGGCCGAACAGCCACAGAAAATCGTTGGGCCCCAGTCCGAGCTGGCCGATGAGCATGGCTGGCGCCGATGGCACGTAGACGAAGAAGCCGACGAAATTCAGGCTGACCGCGACCGAGTACAGGCGAAAGCGCGGATTGCCGGCGACGGCGCGATAGTTGGCCAAGAGCGAGCGCGCGGCCAGTGGCGTGCGCTTGTCCACCGGGTGGGTTTCCGGCAGCGAGGTCAGGCACAGCAGAAACAGCAGGGCGCCGACGATTGCCATGAATGCGAATACCGCGCGCCAGCCGAAGGTGGTGAACAGCCAGCCGCCAATCACCGGTGCCAAGGCTGGCGAGAGCGCGAACAGCATGGTCACATGCGACATCAGCTTCTGTGCGGCGATGCCGTGGTAGCAGTCGCGGATGATGGCGCGCCCGACAATCAGTCCGACGCCGCCGCTGACTCCCTGCAGTACGCGAAAGGCGATCAGCTCGGCAAAGCTGTCGGCGAAGGTGCAGCCCAGCGCCGCGAGCGCGTAGCAGAAGGTGCCGACAAGCAGCACCGGGCGGCGGCCGACGGCGTCGGCGATCGCACCGTGCCACAGCATCATCAATCCGAAACTGGCCATATACGCGGACAGGATCAGCGGCGTCTGTAGCTCGGAGACGGACAGCGCGCCGGCAATCGCCGGCATTGCCGGCAGGAAGGTGTCGATGGCAAACGGCCCCAGGGTGGCGAGGGCAGCGAGGATCAGGGCAAGGGGCGGAGCGTAGCGGGGCATGGGTTCGTCAGGAGGATAGGCTGAAATATTCTAGCGCATCTGCTTGTCCTGCTTCATCGTATAGATTGGGTTTGCCTGATGTGGCGCAATATTCTGCCGGTACTAACGGATTACCTTGGCTATTTATTGTCGAAGGGCACGTCATGCGATTGTTGCTGGTGGGTGGGCCGCTGGATGGGCAGTGGCACGAGGTCGCGCGCGAACCGGAAAAACTGCTGCTGGAGCATGCTGGCGAGCA